>JAZNQB010000188.1:0-1844 GCA_045589995.1 Paludibacteraceae bacterium | reverse complement strand
TATAGGTATGTTTATTGGCTGCAAAGTATTGAAACTCAACCGCAACACATCCTACCTTATTAGTTCGGGCACAGCCATCTGCGGCGGTAGTGCCATCGCTGCGGTAGGACCAATTATCAAGGCCAATGACACCGATATGTCCATGGCATTAGCTACAGTGTTTATCCTCAATGCTATAGGTCTTTTCCTTTTTCCCGCTTTGGGTCATTGGTTGGGACTAAGCCAACAAGAGTTCGGCACATGGGCGGCTATTGCTATCCATGATACTAGTTCGGTAGTGGGAGCAGGAGCGGCTTATGGCGAAGAAGCCCTGCAAGTGGCTACCACCATCAAACTCACTCGTGCCTTGTGGATCATCCCATTAGCATTGGTTACCTCGGTCATTTTCCGCAGCGACGGCAAGAAGATTAGTATCCCATGGTTTATCTTGTTCTTTATCGTCGCCATGCTCATCAACACCTACCTTCTCGCAGACTATCCCGAAGTAGGTAAGTTCATTGCAGATATTGCACGCAAAGGACTCATTATCACAATGTTCTTTATCGGCGCCTCCCTATCCGTAGATGTCATCAAATCCGTAGGTATCCGCCCCTTGCTGCAAGGTATCCTGCTATGGATCATCATCAGCGCCGCCAGTCTTGCATATATCCTACTCAAGTAAAAACGCATAACTACCATAACAAAAACTATTATCGGAAAAAAATCCCGCTCTGTCTTATCCCGCATGATGTGGATATTTGCATAGGATGGAATGAAGACGACACAAGTCCTGATCGTATGCTTTTAGAGTGTGTAGCAACATACTTCAAGGATTGTGGTTATTCTATTGGAATCAACAAACCTTTTAGTAATAGTAAGACTTTTCCTGGTGCTTCTGGTTACCATTCGCTTATGATAGAGGTTAATAAACGCTGCTATATGAATGAAGAAACATTGGAAAAGACCCCAAACTTTACCAATTTGCATAACCAATTGCAGCGACTATATGAAATCCTTTTAGGGTGGAATATGGGGCTCGTACGGTGAACGAAGTGAGCAGATCGACAGAGCGTAGCGGCGGAGCATACAGCGAACATGTGAGCAGATCGCAGCGACTGAAACGAGCAAGAACCAGGATATAAGAGCCCTCACATCCACATATTTTTTGTGCGTTGATAGTGCCGGCTACATATTAGTGAGACAGGATGGGAATATGTATTGAACTCGTTCAAATATATATACAAAAACTGGCAGTAAAGCGCAAGGCGCTTGGCACTATCAATGATTAGGCACAAAAAAAGACATCCGTGAAGGATGTCTGTGGGTGGAATATGGGGCTCGAACCCATGACACTCGGAACCACAATCCGATGCTCTACCAACTGAGCTAAAACCACCGTGTAGCCTTGTTTTTCAAAAGCGAGTGCAAAAGTACTGCTTTTTTTTGACATATGCAAGAATTTTACCATTTTTTTTGCTAAAAAAGAGAAAAACACCTCATTATTTCCTTTGGAGACATAAAAAATCATGTGATTACTCATTTAATTTCAAGAAAAATTGGTAGAATAATTATTTTTTACTAATTTTGTGCCCTGATACAATTAGGAAATCAATAATTAGTACTTTTATACTTTAATAAATGACATCTTTACAACTATGAAGAAAATTTTCTTGGCAATGCGACCTTGGTCGTTCGTGGTATCTTTCGTGTCCGTGTTAATTACTGCAGTTGGTTTGGCATATATGGGTTATCCAGTGAATTGGTGGATGGCTTTTTGGGCTGGTATAGGAATTGTTTTATTCCACGCGGCTGGTAATACGCTTAGCGACTATTTTGATTACAAGCATGGTGTGGATGCGGAGGAT
>JAZNQB010000187.1:0-2202 GCA_045589995.1 Paludibacteraceae bacterium | reverse complement strand
ATACCTTCTTCTTTTATTATCAACTGCTGGCAACCCATCTCAGTGGCAGGAATGCAACTGAGTGAAGTGTGATCACCATCACGAATATCCTCCTCAAACCAAATGGCAATAAGTTTTTTTAGTGCTTCGTATTCCATATTTTCTAAAATTTGCTGCAAAGTTACAACAATTCTTGCATATTTCCAAAAAAAAGTATAACTTTGCAGCGTGAAAAAGTTATTATATGCCATATTAGTGCTCTCTTGCCTGCCTTTTCTCTGTCACGCAGAGAAAAAAAATAGCTATATCAAGCAGCGTAATGAGATACGCATCGGATGGGGAGACCAGTTATTCGAAAGCCTCATGTGGCATAACCCTACCCATCTTGTCACTTCGATGCCCGATAGCTATCGCAAAACATATCAGGAGGACTATAGCCATAATCAGCATTTATGGCTTGAGTATCAGTGGCGGTTCAATCACTGGTTCTCATTGGGCGCGATGATTGACCTGAGCGAAGTAAACTGGGATAATGTCACCCGCGATGGGAAAGGAAAAGAAATAGCACGAAGCAAAGGGCACTATTTCTACAATGCTGTGTTCATGCCCACTATACGATTTACCTATTTCCACCATGAGAATGTCAATCTCTATTCAGGTTTCGGCGTTGGATTCGATATCAATGGCGGTACAGAGACAAACGCTTATGGGCACAACACAGATATAGGTGCTGCTATCAATTTGACGGTTTTAGGCGTCAGTGCGAACTATAAACAATGGTTCTGGACTGTCGATTTTGGCGGTTTATATGCACTGAAAAATACAAATACCATCTTCCTCGCCTCCTCACGCATCATCAATGTGGGATTAGGTGCACGCTTTTAGGACACAATGAAAACGAAACAATACATATTCATTTTCCTCATAACGCTATTGACAGCCTGTCAGTTCGGCAACGAACCTTATGTGGACTTCACCGATATAGACGCTACGAAAGGTCTCTCTTTCCAAGTCATCGGTCAGCATGAGACTGACCTAACCCATGGCTATCCAGAGCAATGCTACCTGCCAGATGGCACACCTGTCAACCACTACGGCTCACCTATCGCACCAGTAGCTCCAAACGGACCGCACCGCACCAATAGTACTTCCGGCTCTGCCATCCTACAGCAGATATATAAATACGGACAGCAAAACAAAGTGATCGAGATTGTAGGTACCTACCCCAGCGTCGATCTCAATGGCGACACCATCACACTCTCTGGTAAAGTAATACTACCACGCGATACCAAACCTAAACGACTGATACTCGTCAGTCACTACACTGTATGCTCCAATGCAGAAGCACCCAGTAACTGCTTCTCACTCGAAGGCATACTCGTCAAACTCGGATACGGGCTCATCATCCCAGACTATCTTGGCTATGGCGTCACAGCAGACCAGATACACCCATATCTCGTCATGGAGCAGACAGCAAGGAATGTATTTGATATGTACCTCGCTGTGCGCCCTTGGCTCAAAGCAGTAGATAGAGAACCTGAGCAAGAACCAATCTGCCTTATGGGTTATAGCCAAGGAGGAGCCACCACAATGGCGGTGCAATACCTTATTGAGAACGAGTATAGCGCACCAGAACATCCTAAATACACACAGATTCATCGTGTATTCGCCGGAGGCGGACCATATGATGTCAAATCAACCTATGAGCGCTTTGTCAATACCGATACAGCTGGTTACCCGGTAGCTGTGCCACTCGTGCTGCAAGGTATGATCAAAGGAAATAACCTCAATATAGACATGATTGACCTCATTCAGGAAAGGCTATACAACAACATGGACGAATGGATCAATAGCAAACGATATACATCTTCACAAATCAACGACTTCATCGGCACATATGTCACACACGAAATCCTCACACCAAAAGCCATGGACCAGACATCTGAAGATGTGGCAGAACTATACAAAGCAATGACCATCAACTCCATCATTTCCTATAATTGGGAACCCAAAGCAGCTGTCTATATCATGCACTCCATCGATGACGAAACAGTACCATACACCAATGCCACAAATGCCAAGTCCAAATGGAGATATGCAAATATCACCTATAACTTCGGGCACTACGGAGGACATGTAATGACATGCTTGCGATTTATATACTCCGTACAGACATTATTGATTGAAGAAGAAAAAGAAATGGAGCAATATGAGTAAAAAACT
>JAZNQB010000186.1:0-3096 GCA_045589995.1 Paludibacteraceae bacterium | reverse complement strand
TCACTTCTACATGGTCGCGCTCCTCTTCTACCAATACGATATGCCATCCGTACGCAGTGCGGAATGGAGCACTTATCTGACCTACTGCTGTGCCATACACAGCCTCCTCTAATGGATATACATAGCGGAATGGGGTAATCCAACCCAACTCACCACCTGTCTCTTGCACATTAGGGTCGGTACTGATACGGCGCGCTTCTACATCGAACGCAACTGGTCCGTGCTTGATAGTACGGCGACCTTTCTTCTCGCTCCAACCTTTGGTCACACGCTCATAGGCCTCGTTAATCTTGGTCAATGCTTCTGCTTGCTGTGCGCTATCTGCGGCTTGCGGACATTGAATAGCGATATGCGCGGCACGGCGGTTCTTAGCCATGTGGCGCCAACTCATCTCTACCAAACTGTCCATCGCTTGCTCGTCTTGCAGATACTTAGGCGTAGCCTGCGCACGATAACCTTGTAACTCTTTTTTGAAACTCTCGGTAGTGTCAATACCTTGTGCTTCTGCTTCGGCTACTTTGAGCTTGAAGTTGATGAACATATCCAAGTATTCGTCCATGGACTTAGGGTCAATAGCTCCTGCTTGGTTGTTCTTCTCGTAAATGTACATGAATTCTGCTGCACTAATGGCTTTGCCATTGATAGTCATTAGTGTCTCGTCTTGTGCGATGGTTACCAAACTCATAACCATGCTCGCTAATAAAATAAATGTTCTTTTCATTGTTATATTGTTAATATTAATTGTTCATTATTCACTATAACGCGGTGCAAAAATACTAATTTTTTTTCACATACGCAAGCGCGTACGCATATTATTTGCAAAAAGGCCTCTTTTATGCAAAAAAAACGCAAATATTCATTATTTATGATTCATTATTCATTATTTTTTCGTATCTTTGTCCTCGCGTTCGGCAAATGGGTTGCATAAGACGATACCGCTCTGTTAAATCGTAGGTGCAACCATTGTCTCCATGCTCTTCGGTCGGACTATTGTTGCACTAGCAGTCCTCCCGATAAAACTGCCCACTGACTGCTGATAACTCACGCATATGATCACTCCTTTCGAAATACCCCAACTCACTCAAGCTAATGCGCTCATCGAGGCAGCGCATCGTATAGCTATCTTCACGCATCTCGCGCCGGACGGCGACGCGATGGGTTCGTCGTTGGCTATGTACCATTGGTTGCGTAACCAGTCCAAAGAGGTGAGGGTAGTGGTGCCTAACGCTTTCCCTAATTTCTTGGCATGGATACCAGGCGCAGAACATATCCTCGTATATGAAACCCATACCGCTGAGGCTGAGGCGTATATAGCCGAAGCAGATCTATGCCTATGCTTAGATTTTAATGATCCAAAACGCATCGGTCCACTTGGTGAACTGGTGCTGCAAAAATCATGCCCGAAGATACTTATCGACCATCACCTCTATCCTGCTGATTTTGCAACGGTCGTCTTCTCACAACCGGAAGCACCTGCTACTTGTGCTTTGGTCTATCAGTTCATCGAACAGACAGCGCAGCAAAAGAAATTAGACTTGTCCAAGGTGTTGACTATAGAGATAGCCACTTGTATCTATACGGGGCTAATGACGGATACGGGCAATTTCGCTTTCAATAGCAATGACCCTACTATGTACGAAACGATAGCAGCACTCATACGCGCCGGTATCAATAAGGACGCAATCTATAATGCGGTCTTTAATCAATATTCGGAAGACCGAATGCGTCTCATGGGCTATTGTTTGCATCAGAAAATGCGTATCTTCCCTGAATACCATGCAGCACTTATCGCACTATCAGAGAAAGAACTGAAATCGTTTCGTTTTAAGCCGGGCGATGCGGAAGGAATTGTCAATCTGCCATTGCAGATAACGGATGTCTATTACTCCGTGCTGATGCGTGTGGAGAAGAAACAAGTGAATGGTAAGTGGCAGTCCAAAATCAAACTATCTCTTCGTTCGCAAGGGGATAGACCTGTGAATATACTCGCAAGTGAAGTCTTCTTTGGCGGTGGTCATATGAATGCCTCTGGCGGCGAGTACCATGGCTCGCTCACACAAGCCATCGAAGCATTCGAAAAAGCCATTCCGCACTACCTCAAGAAAGAGTAAAACAACAAGAGAACCACCCGGCAGTGGTTCTCTTTTTTTCGGGCCATCTTCGAGTTGAGCGTTAGAGATAAGTTAGTGGTTACTTAGAGGTTTGTTGATGGTTATCATACCTTCTCTATACCCTCTCTATACCTTTGAGGGCTATTTATACTATCTGTTTGTCCTATTTCTCCTATTTGTCTTATTGGGCTAATTCCTACTAAAATCACAAAATATGCTTTCTGAATTTGCATATGTGCAAAATTATTACTACCTTTGCGGCTGCAAAGGATGCCTACGGGCACTCTGAATTATAAATTGACATACTTATACTAATTTTTCAGCAAAAACATATCAAGTGTTATGAAAAAGTTATTATTTTTACTCTTCGCTGCATCAGCGGTTTGTTTCATTTCTTGTAACGATCCATTACCAACACAAGAAGAATTAAAAGCATTGGAAGAAAAGGCATTTGAATTAAGAACATTTCTCACAGATAATTACACAGAAGGAGATAGCATATTTTTTCAAAGAGAAACAGGAGAAATAGAAGGATTCGTTGTTAAAGCGAATTATTTTGACCGATTGGATGAGAGCAGGCCACCCGAAGGATATATAGGAGAGTTTTATACTGTGACAACGGGCTACAAATTGAGAACATATTTGAAAAGTGCAGAAAATGCGCTGGATGTGATGTTTTCCTGTTCTATATATAACAAGGAACTAGAAGTTTATGGCTTTTGCCGCATAAGAAATGAGGAACATTCTTATGATGAATCAACAATATGTCAAACTACGATTGGCGAAGATACAATTAGGACAACGACGGGAGAAATAGAAAGTATTTTCATTAAAAACATTGGATTAGTTAAAATTGCAGAAAATCAGAACACTTGGGGGTTAGTACAACGATAAAGAGACAAAACTAACCAGGACTCGTGAATTGCTTAAGCAATAATCGACAGAACGCAGTGGCGGAGAACCTCTGGGTGAGAGCCGGTTCGCA
>JAZNQB010000185.1:0-4928 GCA_045589995.1 Paludibacteraceae bacterium | reverse complement strand
TAGAGATCCAGAATTTCCTGTGGGCGAACCATGGATAATGCTTCTCTTTGCGGCAATCGCTGCTGCGATAGTGGCAAAAAAGAGACAAATAGAAAATGCATAAACAAGAATATCGTATAACAACATATAAATACAACTAAGAAAAATCATGAATATGAAAAACAATATACTCAAATCTTTATTTATCGCATTAACGCTGGTTTTAGGAGTCAATAACGCGTGGGCAGGAGTTCAAGGTGGCGAAATCTATTTTGATGCTTACACATCTAATTGGACTAGTAACTTATCAACTGTAGAATATGTAATTTCGCATGACTCATATTCACAGTGGTACAAAATGGCGAAGATATCCAACACTCAGTTATACTATATTTCATCTGCATCATGGGGTGATGCAAAATATATCGCTTTCACTGCAAATTTCGGATGGACTTCAAGTGAAGGCAATTCATATGACCACAGAAAAAAATATGGTCCATCAGGAAGTTGGTATACTGCAAAAAGCACATATGGAGTTAATAGCGGTAGCACATATCTCTTCTATGCTGCCAGTGCCTCAAAGGATGCTACAATCACAACTTCCTCTCCTGCTGGATATTTGGGAAGCGGTAAGACATATACTGCACTTAACTACACTCAAACACTAAAACAAGAGTTATCTACTGACAACGGCGGTTCCTATGCCGCTTCAACCGCAGCATTGGCTACAGTCAAGGTGTCCTCTTATAAATTGAAATCAAAAAACGCGACAGAGAGCAGTTCTGGCACCATCGCTTCAGGCAATTCAAGTACTACATGTTCTGCTGCACGCACAGCGACAGTCACTTATACCGTCTCTGGCGTGAAGACAGGATACACTTTCGTTGGCTGGTATGATGGCACAACACAAAAATCAACCAGTACAACTTATACATACAACGCAACTGAAGCAAAAACTATTACTGCTCGTTTCAAAGAAAACACCTACAGCGTCACCATTTCAGCAGGCTCTGGAGGAGCAGTATCTCCTTCTGGAAGTAAGACTATCGGACAAGTCACAAAGACAACCGTAACCGCCACTCCAAATGCAAATTACGAATTTGTTAATTGGACAGCTACAGGAGGGGTTGTTGTAGCAAACACTTCGTCTGCTTCTACAACCATCACTGCGACTGCTGCTGGTACATTAACTGCCAACTTCCGTTCAACAGCAACCTATGCCTTGACTGTTAAAGCAGGCGAAGGTATCGCATCTGTTGCAGGCTCTACTGACCCTATCACATTAGGCAACAAATACGACATTAAAGCCACACCTGAAACAGGTTATACTTTCAGTACTTGGACCGCTAATCCAGCAGCAAATGCCACATTCGAAAGCCAAACAAGTGCAGAAAAAAAAGTGACCGTGAGAAATGGTTCGGTAACTGTCACCGCTTCTGCTATCGAGAACTTGTTCACAATCGCTGTCAAATCAAGCGATGAGAACAAAGGTACCGTTACCCCAGCTACTGGCGATGCTGGTATTTCCACTAATATCTCTATAACCGCCACGCCAAATGCTGGTTATCAGTTTGATAAATGGATGGTAGCAGGCGGAGCTTCTGTAGCCGACCCAACCAGTGCCACGACTACCGTCACCGCAACTGCGGAAGGAAGTGTTACAGCATACTTCAAGGAGATACCTCCTACCACCATCTACTTCAAGCTCAACGACGACTGGAAAAAGGACAACGACAACTTTGCTATCAACTATTGGAACAACACCACCAGTAGTTTTGCAGACATGACCGAGCTGGATTGCGAAGGCAACTACTATGTGGGACAAGTGCCTACGGGCTTCACCGACATGAAAATCCAGCGCGTACAAGTGGACCCAAACACCAAATACTACATAACAGGTAATAGCGACTTGGTGGGTCAAACTAAAGCATGGAACGAAACTGCGGTAGAGATGACATACGATGCCAACGAGACAGCATTCACCTACACTTTCAGCAACTTAGCACCTGGTATCACCTACAAGATGAAACTCACAAACGGTTCTTGGGCTAACGCTTGGGGATTCAATGCCCTAAAGAACTCATCTGCCAATATCACAAGCGACAATGACAATAATATTGTCTTCAAACTCCCATACGGTGGCGATGTGGTGGTGACATTCGACGGAACCAATGTAACAATCTCAGGCTTTTTTGTAAAAGACGATGCTACTCCACAAAAATATGGTTCCGCAGTACCAGGACAATGCCATGATGTCATGCTGCAAGGATTCTATTGGGATTCTAACCAAGACAAATACTATGGCAATACCCGTTGGAGTACTTTGCAAGGCGAAGCAGCAGACATTTCCACCTACTTCGACTTACTATGGTTGCCACCATCAGCTATGTCTTCAGGTGGCGTTGGCTATCACCCTAAGCAATATAGCAACCAAAACAGCGATTGGGGATCGCGCAAGGACTTAGAAAAACTCATCTCTATGCTCCATGCAGGTGGCACCAAAGTGGTGGCAGATATGGTGGTCAATCACCTTGATACCAAGAGCAGTTGGTGCGACTTCTACGACCAAGACTTTGGCGAATATGGTCGTTTCCAACCTGATGGTAGCTATATCTGCAATGACGACGAGATGAACTGGGATGCCGATGAAGGTTGCCGCGGAACAGCTACAGGTTCCAACGACGATGGCTATGGCGGTGAAAAGAATTACCAGGCCGCCCGCGACATGGCACACAATGATGAGAAAGTGCGTCAAATGTTCCGCGCATATGCCAAGTGGATGGTAGATGTAATGAAATACGACGGTTTCCGCTACGATTATGCCAAAGGTTTCCACTTGTCGCATGTGGACGATTATAATGCCAATGCAGGTGTATATTTCTCAGTCATAGAGTTCTGGGAGAGCAATCCAGATGCCCTTTGGAGTGCTATCTGCGATGCAAACCAAAACACCTATGTCTTCGACTTTGGAATGAAGTTCAATGTCATGAATGGTGCTATAGCCAACTTTAATTATGGCGCATGTAAGAATCCTAATGTTTTGATTGGTATAGGAAAAGGCAAATGGGCAGTCAACTTTATCGACAACCACGACACCTTCGAACGGGGCAATGGCTACGACTTCGGTGGTGATGCAATGCACCCTGATACGAAGGACCGTCTCTTGCAAGCCCATGCGTATATGTTGGCAATGCCAGGTGTACCATGTGTATTCTATCCTTATTGGAAGAAATACAAAGATGCTATTGCACCTATGGTGCTTGCCCGTAAGGCAGTAGGCGTACACTCCGAGAGTGGTGTGAGTGATGAGACAGTGGATGGAAACAATGGTTATCGTGCACATGTATATGGTAGCAAAGGCGAGTTGATATTGGAGTTAGGTGCTGCGGTATCTGATTCACACTATGGCTTCCGAGAAGTAGCTGCTGGTCCTGGTTATAAAATGTTTATCACCTACGAGGCAGCGGGAGCAGAACTAACCATCAGTCCTCAGTCCACCTATTATCGTTCTCAAACGATGAGTGTAACGATGAACGCAGTAGGTCTGGCGGGTGTACCTGACATCTATTACACCGTGGATGGTACAGACCCACGCACATCAGCGAGCAAGAAGAAATATACGGGTGAGATAAGTATTTCGGGTACTGTGACCATTAAGGCATACGCAGAGATACATGGCAACCAAACAGCCGTACAAACACATACCTATACCTATTATCCTCCGCAAGAAGAACCACTCACTGTGCGCTTCTTGCCTCCAAACGATTGGTGGACATATGTGTATGCTTGGGATAAAAATGATAATAAACTATTGGGCAACTGGCCTGGTACTAAAATCGACCCTAATGCCAATGGATGGGTAGAATACACCTTTGCAGCAGGCAAAAACCCTGTGAATGTGATCTTCCATAATAATGTAGGTGCGCAATCCCACGATATCGTTTTGGAAGAAGATGCTTGCTATATCTGGGATAGTTCATTAGGCGATGCCGTACTGACCAACGAGTGCAATGTCATTGATACAGGTTCTTCTGCACCAGCGGATCCCGAACAAGGCAATACACCGAAATTGCTCTTGGACGAAACTCTCACACTCTCCGTGCCACAAGACGACAAGAATCTCTATGACATGGCTTCGACGAATATCACCCATTTATATCTATCGCCTAATGCTAATTGGATAGCAGATGGAGCACGCTTTGCTGCGTACTTTTTTGGCAATGGAGAAACATGGGTTAGCATGACCGATGAGAACGCAGATGGAATATACGAGTGTGCAATTCCTACTGCAAAATCGTACCCAAGTGTTATTTTCTGCCGCATGAATGGTAATACAAGTACCAATAACTGGGACAACAAATGGGATCAAACAAACGACTTGACTGTGCCAACGGACGGAAAGAATCGCTATACTATTGCGGAGGGAGCATGGAGCAACGGCAACGGTTCTTGGTCCACTATCTACGACAATAGCAAGTGGACTACTTTCACTGCGCCTACTTATTCCGTTACAATCAATATTACAGGTTACGGTTCTATCGAGATTGATGGTGTGACTTATACCAACGATAGCGAAGATAAGGGCACTTATACTGCGCCAAACATTACGCTCAACGAACTCATGCAAATCGGTGCCATCACCCCTGCCAACGAATGGACCTACGGCGTGAAACCTACTATAACAATAGGTTCGCGCACGCACGAGATGGAAGAGAACTCCACACATACCATTTGCGGAGCGACGACAATCGACATTATATTCAGTCCATCCATCTGCGAGGTAAAATTCGATCTAAACTTACCACAAGGCGTTACCGCACCACTTTGGTCTATTGATAACCAACGCATTAACCCAGGTGATACCGTCGTGACACCTAAGTTGGGCGAACTCCCTGGCTATTTCTTTGGCGGATGGTACACCCATGCCACCGAGTTCACCAACAGCAACC
>JAZNQB010000184.1:0-2773 GCA_045589995.1 Paludibacteraceae bacterium | reverse complement strand
CCGCGCGAGCGCGATTACGCGTACGCGGGTTCATTCTACGCTTTCTGTATATGGATCGGTTTGGGCGTATTGGCATTGATTGATTGGTGTAATAGCGCGCTGAAAACCAATGCCGGCAAAACTGCAATTGCTCTGCTCATCACATTGGTAACCCTATTAGTGCCCGCACAAATGGCTTCGCAAAACTGGGACGACCACGATAGATCAAATCGCTATGCATGCCGTGACTTCGGTGCTAACTACCTCAAATCATGTGAAGAGCAGGCAATTCTCTTCTCCAACGGAGACAACGATACCTTCCCGTTATGGTATAACCAAGAAGTAGAGGGCGTAGGTACAGATAAGCGTGTATGCAACCTCTCTTATCTCCAAACCGACTGGTATATAGCGCAGATGAAGCGTCCATATTATGAGTCACAAGCACTTCCTATAACCTGGGAGTATAAAGATTATATGCCGGGTAAGAATGAAATAGCTCGTGTGGATAATCGTCTCGGTCAGCCGGTATCGGTAGAGAAAGCTTTCAATTTCCTCCGTTCGGATGACCCGCGTACCAAGAGTAGAGAGGGAGATAATTACTTGCCATCTGACCAACTCTTTATCACCACACCTGCGGGCGAACAGATGATGCTCAAGAAAAAACGCATGTACACCCGTTCCGAGATGATGATCATGGAGATGATTGAGCAAAATGATTTCAATCGCCCAATGTATTTCTGTGCTACCGTAGGTAATGACTATTATTTGGGACTCGAACCTTGGCTCGAATTGACAGGTCTCACCTATCAAATAACACCTACTCGCAGCGCTGACGGACAACCACGCGTTAATACGGAGAAGATGTATGAGAATATGCTGCATAAGTTCCAATATGGCAATATGAATATCCCAGGTATCTATATAGACGAAAATCTTATGCGTATGTGCCGTACACACCGAATGATGTTTGCTCAATTGGCGGAACAACTACTGCGTGAAAACCAACGCGAAAAAGCGCTTGAGGTACTTGATTTTGCAGAGCAGCAGCTCCCTGGCTATAATATCCCTTATGACTATACTTCTGCTACCATGGCGGGTTTGTATTTTATACTCAAAGAAGACGAAAAGGCATTAGCTATCATGGATAATGTAGCGCAAACATGCGCAGAATATATGCGTTTTGCGCAATCTTTGGATAGACACCAGCGCGAAGTGATGGAATCCACTACAGGACGCCAAGCGGCTATCTTAAGTTATGTATTGCAAACATGCGAGCGTTATGGTCACCGCGAACTCGTAGAGAAATACTATGCCGATTACGCAGCCTATGCCGGCATGTAATATAAAATCATACTATAATGCAAAAAATCAATCAAATTCCAGTCTTACTGCTCACCGGTTATCTGGGGAGTGGTAAGACTACTTTGCTCAATCGAATACTGACTAATAATCAAGGTATCCGCTTCGCTGTCATTGTCAATGATATAGGCGAAGTGAATATCGACGCTTCGCTAATTCAAAAGGGCGGAGTAGTCTCACAGCAAGATGACTCCTTAGTGGCTCTGCAGAATGGATGTATATGCTGCTCGCTTAAAATGGACCTTATTGAGCAGTTGCACGACCTCATTGCCTCGCCACAACCATTCGACTATATTGTTATCGAGGCAAGTGGAATATGCGAACCCATTCCTATCGCACAAACCCTATGTTCCTACCCACAAATGGTGCCGCAGTTTGTGCAAGATGGAATGCCTGTATTGGACTGTATTTGCTCCGTAGTGGATGCCATGCGACTGCGAGATGAGTTTATCGCCCAATTAGATAATCATGCATCTAAAAAGCAAATTCTACCCAAAGAAGAAGACCTCTCTGCGCTCGTGATTGAGCAGATAGAATTCTGTAATGTGATTCTATTAAATAAGGCTTCCGAAGTGGGCGAAGATGAATTAATTCGCATTAAGAATATTATTCGCGCCATACAACCACAAGCGCAAATTATAGAAACAAACTACTGCGATGTGCCGTTTGAGAATATACTCAATACACATCTATTTAACTTCGATAAAGTGGCTACTTCCGCTACATGGATTCGTGAGATAGAAGATGCTACCCACCACGAACACGAGCATCACCACGAGCACCATCACCACGAACACGAAGATCACTCCCATTGTGATCATGAGCATGGGCATTGCTGTTGCCATCATCACGAGCACAACCATGCACATGGCGAGGAATATGGGATTGAGACATATGTCTATTTCGCGCGCAAACCATTTGATTTGGGCATGTTTGATGAGTTCGTGGCTGCCCATTGGCCCAAGAATATTATTCGATGCAAAGGAATGTGCTATTTTGCCGAAGAGTTTGATATGTGTTATCTCTTTGAGCAGGCAGGCAAACAATTCAATATGCGTCAAGCAGGAGAGTGGTTTGCTACGATGCCCAAAGAAGAATTGATGCAACTCATGGCGCAAGATGCGCAGTTGCAGAAAGATTGGGACGAACAGTATGGCGACCGCATGCAAAAACTGGTCTTTATAGGTCAGCACTTGGATAAAAAAGCACTCACTGAGGCATTAGATAATTGCTTGGTATGAAACGAATAAATAACCCTTGGATTGCCATACCGCAGTATAACTGTTTTGGTTGTTGTCCAACCAATCCTATCGGCACGCAAATGCGATTCTTTGAAGATGGGGAAAATATAATCTCTATTTGGAAACCTACACAGAACCATCAGTCGTGGGTGAATACACTGCACGGAGGTATTCAGGCCGTATTGCTGGATGAG
>JAZNQB010000183.1:0-4408 GCA_045589995.1 Paludibacteraceae bacterium | reverse complement strand
AAGATAGAGATGTCCGCTTTGAATCCTAACCATGATACGAGCCACGCAGTAACAGTAGTACCTATATTAGCGCCCATGATGACACTAATACCTTGTACCAGCGTGAGCAAGCCCGCATTGACAAATGAGACCACCATTACCGTGGTTGCGCTCGACGATTGGATGACAGATGTGATGCCTAATCCTGTCAATACGCCGCGAAAAGGATTCGCTGTGATGGCAGAAAGTAGATTACGCAGTCTATCTCCTGCGGCTTTTTGGAGACCCGAACTCATTAAGTTCATTCCATAAAGGAACATTCCAAGTGCTCCAAGTAATGTAAAAAGTTGTAAAACCATACTTTAGATGTTAGAAGTTAGACGGTTTGTGTGCTTAAGAGATACCAAGTGTATGCAACGAAGCATAGGAACATACCTATACCAGCAATGCGGTTTATTTTTCCCTTAAATCCGAAGAGCAATGGTAGTACAGTTGCAAAAATCATCACGCAGTAGTCCACGATAGTGATGCCAGATGAATTAAGTGGCATTACTTGTGCGCTCAAACCTAATATCCAAGTGATATTAAAGATGTTTGACCCAATGATGTTTCCTAATGCTAATTGCGTATTTTTCTTCAGTGCAGCTACGAGTGAGGCAGCTAATTCAGGTAATGAGGTGCCGCATGCAATGAGCGTTAATGAGATAAATGCGTCATTCACTCCGATTTTTTTTGCAATTAAAACGGCGTTATCCACAAAGAAATCACAACTGACAATGAGTATAGGTAAACCAAATAATACCTTTAATATGGATTTCCATAATGCTTCATTCGTTGTTTTTGTGGATGAATGGGAAGTGTTGCTTATCTCTGCTTCTTTATTCTTTTGTTTATCTCGATAGAACGAGTACCACATATAGAATGCAAATGCGAGCAATAGAATCCATCCGTCCAGCCTGCTGATGACGGGCGTTCCGCCGCAGAAGACATTAAAGACCAAAATGGTAAGCATTACCGAAACGCATATACATAGTGGAATTTCGAATTTCATATTCTCTTTGTCCACCGCGATAGGAAACAAGGCAGCAGTAAGGCCTAATATACCCAATACATTGAATATATTTGAGCCAACTACATTGCCTATCGCCACATCTGCATTTCCTTCCAATGCTCCGATGAAACTAACGACCAACTCAGGCATTGAAGTACCAATACCGACAATGGCTGCACCGATAACAAAATCGGACACTTTATATTTGCGAGCGATAGCCGCAGCTCCAGCCACGAGCATATCCGCTCCAAAAACTATTCCTATTAAGGAAATAATTATTATAAGATATTCCATAATTGAGCAATTAAATTATAAAAATACATTGCTAACCAGTTCTGCTATTTCTCCTTCCAAGAAGATGGGTGCGCAGATTAGTTGGTAGTCCAAGGTGCTATACTGGCTCAATTGCAATGCTATAAACTGTCTGTCAGAAGAGATGAATGCTTCTAAGAGCATATTACCATTCATTTTTTCGTCCAAGTGTTGTTTTTTTGCAAAACTAATCAAGGCATCACCTTGTAACTGGAAGAGGGAAAGTAGTATATTCTTATCTTGTGGTCCAAAGTATCGTTCAATGGACTTTAGTGTACTATTAGTAGGTTTATAGTAAAGTTTTTTAACAATTCCGAAGCATACAGATTTGCATGCGATATTTGAATGTAGGGCTACAGTTTCCTTGAGCCCAGTAGTATTATTGTCTGTCATAAAATATAATTGTATTAGGTGAATATTAGCGGAAGTGTACCGCATGCTTAAAGAGGCCAAAAGAGATTGGCGCAGAAAGAATTAAGCGATTACCTAACACAAGATTCGTTGCAAGCCATACACATAGTACTCCTTGCATACATTCACGCAGAAAGGACAAGTTTCTTTGATAGTTGTTCTTACTTGTCTTGGCGTTTTAGAAAATGATGATTTGAATAGCTTGATGCTATTATATAGGCGAGTATAGTTATGCTGCGTGGAAGAGAATGATTTGGCGGAGTGGAAGGATATACCATTGTTGGTTTTTCCTCCAATACCCATTATGTCGGTATAATCAACCTGACCGATATAGTCGTTTGAGATAGCCGCTACCGGTGTTTCAGAAGGGTTATTTATCGGCTGTGTGCCTAATAATAACCAAGCCCATATATACAATATGCACATCATTTCGGGTGCAAAATTACTACAAAAAAATGACATACACAAGAGTGTATGCCACTTTTCGCATTTTTTTAACAAACAATAGTCGTTTAGGAATTATTGGTTTTCCTCTTCGGATTTATCAGGACCATATTTTTTGAATAGTTTCATTTCCACCAAGAAAGCAGAGAGCAGTCCTAAGCCAATACCGAGTGCGATGATAAGCCAGAAGTAAACACCACCGCTACTAATTATTCCGCTGGTGCAAGTACACGATTGAATGAGCAGATTGACGAGTCCTCCTAAACCTGCGCCCAGTAAGATACAAGCGGTGCGTAGGGAAGATACATCTACTTGACCAATCTTGCGTTTTTGTTTTTTAGGTTCGTCTAATAATAACTTTGCTACTTCTGGTTCCGTCTTATTCTCAATAATCATCTTGCGGATGTCTTTTTGATGTTTACTTTTTTTGATAACAGCCACAAAGACCATGACGATGACTACGATAGGGATTGAAAGTGCAAGTACGATGGCTACTAAGCCTTCAAATTGAACAGGATGAATCATAATTATAAAGTATTTAGTGAAACAATAATCATTTTATATAAGGTGTGAAATTTCTTAGTTTAGCCCCACCTATGATAGCCAATACAATGACAGGTATAGCGATGTAAATGGGTGTGTATAGATTAGGAATATCGGGCATGTATGCGATGAGACAGAAAGTATAAAGAACGAGTGTGATGGGTATTCCAAAGGAGTAGGTGAGTATTTGTACCCATTTTTTTAGTTTTGCTTTGCGCACCTCATGTTTGACGGTAGTCATTACATGCTGTGTTGCTCGTTCGATAGCCTTGTTATTGGCTTCGTTTTTGTCGGCATATTGCTGTAGAAGTTGTTCTATTTGATTATCATTGATAGGGTTCATATAGCATTCGTTTTTTGAGTCGTTCGCGTATGTGGTGTAGTTTGACAGCTATGTTATTGGGTGTTTGTTGTAGGAGTTGTGCTATTTGCTTGAGTGGTATTTTCTGTCTATAGAATAATTCGATTATTTGTTGGTCTTGTTCAGAGAGTGTTAGTATGGCTTTTTCGAGTTGTTGCAGTTGTTGTTCTTTTTCTGGTTGATCGTTTATTTCTTCGATGGAATCGTAGTTGTTAAGTGGTTCTTGGTTTCTTCGTTTCTCCTTTTCTAATATATCAATAGCGGTATGGTTGGCAATGATGGTTATCCATGCTTTGATATTTTCTCCTCTCCATGTATCTAATCGTTTCCATAGTTTGATAAAAGTCTCTTGTAGCACTTCGGCGGCGAGGTCTGTATCGTGTGTGATGGCTAATGCGGTATTCCATACAGCGGTGCGATGCCTCATGAGCAGTTGCTCGAACGCTTTTGTATCGTCGTGGTGTATGATGCGTTCAATGAGATGTATGTCAATGTTATCGTTAGCCATGGGTTTTGTTGTCTATTTGATGTGCTTTCATCTATATGACGGCAGAGAAAGAAATATATTAAAGGTGTGTGTGATTTTTTTTGCAAAAATACTAAAATATTTGTAAGTGTGCAAATTTTGTAGTACTTTTGTACCCGAAAATAAAAAGGATATTTAAATTAATATAGTATGAAGCGAGAAAATATATTTTCCAGAATAGTTGTTTGGATAGGATTAGTGATTGCATTCACTATGGTGGTGAGTGTGGGTTGGTTGTTGAGCGATGTGGATAAGACGGCTACGAGTTCGCTCAAGTGGCTGCAATGTATTCAGTCGATGAGTTTATTCCTTTTCCCTGCCCTATTATGTGCGTGGTTGTGGGAGGACAATCATCGTCCGTTCCGTTGGTTGCGAATGGATGTGAAGAGTGCATGTCATGTGGTGGTTTTGGCAGCCTTGGTAATGGTGTGTGCTATACCTGGTATTAACTTATTAGCGGATTTAAATGGTCGTATTGTGTTGCCTGAGTGCTTATCTTCTCTTGAGCAGTTTTTTCGTCAGATGGAAGAAGAGGCGGCATTGCTCACGGAGCGCTTCATGCAGGCAGACAATGTATGGGTGATGATGATTAATATGGGTTTGATGGCCGTGTTACCTGCGTTGGCTGAAGAGATGTCTTTTCGTGGCGTATTGCAGCAGTTATTGAGTGGTAAGGTACGCCCTGGCGCAGGCCGTTGATCATCTCGGCGTAGGTGAAGTCGTCACCCTCGAAGAAGCGGTCCATCAGCTCCTCGTCGGTCTCGGCGACGGCTTCCTTCAG
>JAZNQB010000182.1:0-1853 GCA_045589995.1 Paludibacteraceae bacterium | reverse complement strand
ACATCGCCATCGATTGCCATCCAGTCTTGCAGTGGTAAGATGACCCACATGGCAGGACTATACATATGCTGATTGATGATGAACTCTGCTATCTCCGGTGTCATTTCTTGTGGTGCATCGCCCCACCAGCCCATCTGCTCATTATAGAACTGCTGTGTCACCGCGCGATCTTCTTCCCACCATGCGCGCAACGGATTCATATCGTGTGTACCGGTAGTACATACACTCTGATAAGGAGCGTCTGCAGGGTGCGCGAAAGCAACGGTTGGGTCTTTAGGCATACGCTGAATTTCCAGACTTAAGATTTGCAGTTCGTGCATTACATCAGGCACACACGCAGGCACCATACCTAAGTCTTCGCCGCAGCAGAGCATCTTGGTAGCACCAATCAGTGTAGGCAGTTTGCGCATAGCTGAGTCTTTCCAGAAACTGGTGTGACGGCGGAAGAAATAATCATTGTAGATACGCATCAGCACCTCTTTCTGGTCAGAGTACAACTCATTGAATGAATGGCTCTGATAGATGGAGATACGTGGGTGTAACCAACCCGGGTTCTTTTGGTCCTCTACCATCAGCACCTCGCAATGCAGGTAAATCAATCCGTCGCATATATTCTTCGCAGCCTCTGCAGACAATCCTGTTGCCGCCAATGCTTTCTCATCTGCCATGAGCGCATCATACCATGCTTGCACTTTGGCTTGTGTATCAAACTCTGGTCTGAACCAGTATATATATCCATCGCGTGTCTGCAATGCGTTATTCTTTGCCCACTCGGTATCGTATCCTAATACATCGCCTAAGAAGTTAGAGCGGATATATGGCTTGGTCATACGGTCCCAATCGAGGCACACACCTTGTGCGCAGAGGTCATCGTAGCTATATGGCAGTGCCGGTACGAAATGACCGCATAAGCCCCACACATCGGTCTTGCGCATTTGCCAAATACGGAAGAAGCCAAGGATATGATCTACGCGGTAGGCATCGAAATAGTCTTGCATCTTCTGGAAGCGCTGTTTCCACCATCCAAAACCATCTTTTGCCATCTCATCCCAGTTATAGGTGGGGAAACCCCAGTTCTGTCCACTGATAGAGAAGTCATCGGGTGGCGCACCGGCAGAGGCATTGAGGTTGAATAGTTCTGGGAACTCTACTGCATCTACTGAGTCCGGAGAGATACCGATAGGTATATCGCCCTTCATAGCCACACCGATAGAGTGTGCATAAGCCACTGCGTCCGCCAACTGCTTGTCGGCATGGAACTGGAGGAACTTATAGAAATCTTTTGGTTGCTTATCGCGTTTGCTCAAGAAAGCCGCATATGGCTCCAACCAACTATTATTCTTTTCTACGAATGCTTTGTATTCAGCAGATGAGAAGAGCGCGTCTTTATCTTGCTTGTACAACGCCTTGAAGAATACCATCTTCGCATCATACACACACTGATAATCAGCTATCGTCTTGGCATTAAACGCTGCTTTTTGTGCTTCGTATTTCTTCTTTTGCGCAGGAGTCAAGCGACCCATTTGCTCTATATTGATATAGATCGGATGCAGTGCAAAGACAGAAACGGCATTGTATGGATAGGAGTCGAGGTTGTTATGGCGCAAGGTGGTATCATTGATAGGTAGCGTCTGAATCATCTGCTGACCCGTCATGGCTGCCCAATCTGCCATTTTCTTTAGGTCTTGGAATTCACCGATACCAAATCCTTCTTCCGTACGCAATGAGAAAACAGGCACTGCCACACCGGCACCTTTCCAACGAGGTTGTGTACGACGGAAAGAGCGGTCGTTCTGCATAATCACTTTGCCTTTCTCTATTCCCCATATCTGTCGGTTCTCGCCCCATTCCAT
>JAZNQB010000181.1:0-5721 GCA_045589995.1 Paludibacteraceae bacterium | reverse complement strand
CCATGTGTGGTTACTTATCGTCCTAGTACGGGTATTTATCGTTTCTTAGGCCCTAAAAATGAACCACTTACGCAAGTGATTATAGGTGAACCCATTATTCCAGATACCACTCAGCCCAGAGCTGCAGAGACGGAACGAATGAGACAACAAGCACACCAATATATGTGTCAATTAGCCGGCATAAGCAATAATACATGGCCAGCTAAGCCAGAGAACGAATAAGGGAATATATGAAGCGTTGGTTGCCATATGTGGCGGTGTGCACAGCTATGCTATGTTGGTCTGTGAGTGGGATTGCAATTAAGAATGCATTAGTTATATTACCTCCTTTTACGATGATAGTGATGCGTTTTAGTTTGGCTATCGTGGTAATGTTATTGGTAGGAGTGCTTTTTCGTCGCAACGCAACATTGCGATTGCAGTTGCTGAAGAAGAAAGATCTACCTCTCTTTCTATTGGCTGGTTTCTTTCAACCTTTTCTGTATTATCTATTGGAAACTTTTGCATACGACGCGTTGAGTAGTCCTACTATCGCAGAGACGCTATTATCTACCAGTCCTTTGTTGAGCCCATTTTTTGCTGCTTTATTACTTCGAGAAAGAGTAACAAAGTATAATATTTGGGGTATTCTTGTTTCTACTGTAGGAATGGTGCTCTTGGTGCTTGTTGGGAGTGGACAATTTACAATAGGAAATCCTTGGGGAGTGTTATTGGCTTTTGCTGCTGTTTCAACGGCAGTGCTTTATACGGTTGTTCTGCGCCGTATTCCACAAACATACAGCGATTTAACAATCGTCTTTTGGGCGCAGCTATGTAGTCTCGTCCTATTTTACCCAATATGGGGTATTGTGGAAGGAGCGGGAATGAGTGAGTTTATTCCTTCGTTTGTGGATCAATTGTCTGCTGCTGACTCCACTGCCATAAAGGCCCTTCTGTCCGTTGTTTATCTGGGACTTTTTGCCAGTGTGGTGGCATTCGTGCTATTTTGCTACACTGTGCGACAAATAGGGGTAACCCAGACCAATGCATTCAATAATATACGCCCTGTTTTTACTGCATTGTGGATGCTTATCTTTTTTGCAGAGAACTTACCACTGATTAAGTGGATAGGTGTTATTTTAATAATATTCGGATTATTTGTGTCTCAAAAGCAAGAAAAAAGTGTAAAATATTAATTTTTTTTGTATATGTAAATTTTTTGTTGTATCTTTGTGCGTTTTTGTAAAACAAAAAAAAGAATATAACGAACAAATAGATAGCTTATGATTTTTTCTACTACTTTTTTTTACGACCTCCTCTATATTATGTTTTTAGTGGGGTTAGTCGTGTTTGTGGCTCTATATTTTGTGGATGCGGGGTACGGAAAGATGCGTTCTGATAAGTGGGGACCTGCGATGAATAATAAGGCAGGATGGTTCTTGATGGAAGCGCCAGTGTTTTTGGTTGTTCTCTATCTCTACTTCAAGTCGTTTGCTATCAATGATGGTGTGACGATGAATGCTCCTTATTGGGTATTCTTTTTGTTCTTTGAATTCCATTATTTCCAACGTTCGTTCATCTTCCCATTCTTGCTAAAGGGGAATAGCAAAATGCCTTTTGCAATCATGTTAATGTCGGTGGTGTGGAACCTTATCAATGGTTATATTCAAGGTTATTTCCTCTTCCACTTAGCTCCGGTAGATCCTTTTTATTCACAGTTGTATACCTCGAGTTGGTTAACCTCTCCTCAGTTTATTATAGGTTCAATTTTATTTATCATAGGTTGGATTATCAATATGCACTCGGATCATGTGATTCGTCATTTGCGTAAGCCAGGCGATACAAATCACTATTTGCCTAAAAAAGGTTTGTATAAGTATGTGACCAGTGCCAATTATTTGGGTGAAATAACCGAATGGCTTGGTTTTGCTATCATGACTTGGTCTTTGGCTGGATTGCTTTTCTTCTGGTTCTCATGTTGTAACCTCGTTCCGAGAAGTCATGCTATCTACAAGAAATATGCAGAGGAGTTCCCTGATGAGTTCGATAAAAAGAAATTGAAACGCATTATTCCGTTCATTTATTAATTTGGAAGTGATTATGACAGATTCCAAACTCTTTACGCCCTACCAATTAGGGCCGATTACTTTGCGCAATAGAATAGTGCGCAGCGCTGCTTTTGAAAATATGTGTCGTGGCAATCGTCCGACGCAACAACTGCAAGATTATCATGTCAGCGTGGCGCGCGGTGGAGTAGGTATGACTACCGTTGCATACTGTGCAGTGGACCTTAGTGGTGTGTCTTTCGATGGCCAACTCTATGTGCATGACGAGATATTACCGGATTTGAAAAAACTCACAGACGCTATTCATGCTCAGGGAGCGAAAGCAAGTATCCAAATGGGGCATTGCGGTAATATGACGCATTTCTATACCTGTCACTGCATGCCTGTAAGTGCTTCAAACGGCTTTAACCTCTATTCGCCTACTATCCATCGCCGACTCAAAGTGTCGGAGATAAAAGCATTGGTGAAGAAGTTTGGTGAGTCCGTTGATTTCGCGCGCAAAGCGGGTTTTGATTGCGTAGAGATACATGCGGGTCACGCCTACTTGATTTCACAGTTCATCTCGCCGCGAACTAATCATCGCCGTGATGAGTATGGAGGTTCGTTTGAGAACCGCGTACGCTTCATGAATGAGGTGCTTGAAGAAGTGATGGCGCATGCAGGAGACGATATGGCTATTGTGGTGAAAACGAATATGTGGGATGACTGTTGGCGTGGGTCAGATATCGAGGAAGGAATAAAGATTGCCAAAGAGATAGCAAAGCATAAAGTGCACGGAATAGTGCTCTCAGGAGGTACTGTCAGTCGCTCGCCCATGACGATTCTCGGTGGTGCGATGCCAAATAAAACATTGGCGCACTACATGGATATGAAATCATTCTGGTGGCTCAAAGCGGCATTGAATATACCGGGTGTAGCGCCTATCATGATGCCTACATCGCCATTCAAGGAACTCTATTTCATGGATAAGGCAAAGCGTTTCCAGCAAGAAATAACTGATGTGCCACTTATCTATGTGGGCGGAGTGCAGTCAGGTGACAACTGCCAGCAAATCATGGACGAAGGATTTGAATTATTCCAGATAGCCCATGTGCTCATCAAAGATCCTGATTTCGTAAAGCATGTACAGGAGAATCCTCATTATCATGCAGGATGTGGTCGTTCCAACTATTGCGTAGGTCGTATGTACACGATTGATATGAAATGTCACGAATGTGCAGAGCGTGATGGAGAGAAGATTCCAACGCGACTCAAAAAAGAGATTGCTACATTGGAAGCCAAAGCCAAGAAGTCTCTTGAAGCACAGAAAATGGCTAACACAAAATAGTAAATGCTAAACGAACAAATGGTCAATAACTCTATGCTTGCATTAGTAACCGGAGCCAGTAGCGGTATTGGATTGCAATATGCTACTCAGTTAGCACGCGACTACCATTGTGATCTCTTGCTCGTTAGTAACCAAGAGCAGGAATTGCAGCAAGTGGCTGCTGAATTGGCGCAGCAATATGGTGTGAAGACTATTGCGCACTATGCGGATTTGTCGCAACCAGACGCAGCGGAGCAACTGTATGCGTATTGCCACGAAAACCAATTAGTGGTGGATATCCTCATTAATAATGCAGGTGTTTTCTTCTTCAATCCGTATTGCGAGACTTCCATGAAGCGCATAGAACTCATGCTGCAGCTACATATGATTACTGTAGCCAAGATGACCCGCCTTTTCGGCGAAGATATGATGAAGCGCGAACTGACTGAAGAAGAGGCTCAACAACGCATATGCGGGCGTAAGCGCATGCGCGGGTATATATTAAATATGAGTAGCATGTCCGCATGGATGGCAATGCCGGGTATTCAGACCTATAATGCTACCAAGGCATTTATTTATAATTTCTCCAAGTCTATTTGGTATGAGTTCAAACCCAAGAAAGTGGGTATTACAGTGATGGCGCCGGGAGCCGTGGATACAGCGCTCTTTGGTTTGGCACCTCATTTGCGTAAGTTAGCGGTGGCGCTTACTGTCTCAATACCACCGGAGAAATTAGTGAAGCGTGCGCTGAAGAATATATTCCGCAATAAGAAAGCAGACACACCGGGCTTCATCAATTGGTTGGCTACGCCTATCCTCAAGCACACACCCGATTGGTTAGTGTTCCTCGCTATTAAGTATGTAGGGCGTTTCCAAAAATGATTACTTCAGTTCTTGAAGGGCTCTTTTCAGTTCTTTATCAAACCGTAATTGGTATGCGGCTTGTCCTTTTTGGTAGTAGTAACGCAGTACAATCTCGCTTCCTAAGAGTGTTTTTACTTCGTCTATATTACGCTCAATAGCTGCGCGGAAATCGGGCTTGAGCATAGGTTCAAAGGCTTTTAACTGAGCAAAAGTAGTGGAGTCTATGTCTTCATTCTCTGCCATCTTGAGCATATCTGCAAAGAACTTACTTGTCTCTGTCTCATAACTAAACTTCCGTTCCTCCAAATAGGCACAGAAATCATCAATATCTTTTTCGGTTAACTCAAATACATCGGGTGCGGCTATGCTATCATGCAAGCGATGGTAGCGCGTTGCGTAATCGAAGAAATAGTTGTCTATATACAAGGAATAGCATATGTCCACCTTGGAACTATCCTTTATTTCTATATCTGGCATAATACCTCCGGCTGTGTCTTTCTTCAGTTCGTGTCCTTTCTGGCGCTCGCTGTAGTCAATGGCTTGAATGCAGCGACCTGAAGGTAGGTAGTATTTGCTGGTAGTCACTTTGATATGCCCGCCATACACTATGGGGCGCACATTCTGAACCAAACCTTTACCGAAAGTGCGTTGACCAATGATGGTAGCACGCTGGAAGTCTTGTAATGCGCCCGAAACAATCTCGCTTGCGCTTGCAGAACTCTTATTGACCAATACTACCAATGGTAGGTCTTTATAGCGAGGTGTATTGCGGGTCTTGTAGGTGCGATTACTATTGGCTGTCTTGCCTTTGGTCTCTACGATTGTTATATCTTTATCCACGAAGAGGTTGACCAGTTGAATAGCCTCGTCCACTATTCCTCCTCCATTACCGCGTAGGTCGATAATGAGTTTGCGTGCGCCTTGATTATAATAGAGGTCGTCCAATGCATTGCTAAACGCTTGTGCCGAACCTTCTGTGAACTCATCAAAACTAATATACCCTACAGGTGTACTGAGTGTGTCGGCGTCTATGAGTGTGTAGTAGCTCACTGGGTCCATGTGTATATCTTCGCGTACTATTTCCACTTTGAATGGTTTCGCCACTCCTTCGCGCTCTATCTCTAATACGACGGTTGTCCCTGGTACTCCTCGCAGATTATTACTCACTTCGCTCACGGTGAGTCCTTGTGTAGTCTTGCCGTCAATAGATAGAATGCGATCGCCTGCTTGTATGCCAGCTCGTTGTGCAGGTTTACCTTCGTATGGGTTCACGGCATAGGTCCATAGTGAGTCCTTTGATATTTTCTTATCTTTTTTGGCATTCTTAGGTGCCGGGCGTTGTTGGATGATACTACCTATGCCGCCGTATTTACCTGTGGTCATCATGCGCAGGTCGCGGTCGTTCTTTTTGGGGAAGTAAACGGTGTATGGGTCTATCTTACGCAGCATAGCGTTGATAGCCGTTTCGGTTAGTGACTCATAATTGAGGGTGTCCACATAGTTGAC
>JAZNQB010000180.1:0-4850 GCA_045589995.1 Paludibacteraceae bacterium | reverse complement strand
CAAGTTGCGCATGATTAAGATTTTTTAGATTGTTAACTTTATGATTGGACACCACAAAGTTACTAAAAATCAACGACATGTGCAACTTTTTTGTTAGTTATTTTTATTCAAAGAACACTTAATTTAATTCCGCCAACGAGTAAAGTATAGTAACTATCAACAAACTTCTAAGCAACCACTAACTTATCTCTAACGCTCACCTCGGAAATGAGTGCTGAGTAGGGAGTAGTGAGTACTAAAAAAATTGCTCTTCGGGGCGATTTTTTTGCATATGTCAGAAAAAAATACTACCTTTGCAGGCAATTATGAAAATAGCATTCACTACATTAGGTTGCAAGTTGAATTTTGCAGAGAGCAGTTCAATCGGGAAAGGGCTTTTAGAGCGTGGGCATACGCGTGCTCAACGCGGCGAAGAGGCAGATATATGCATCATCAACACTTGCACCGTTACCAATATGGCAGACCACAAAGATAGGCAAGCCATCCATCGTATTAGGCGACAAAATCCCAATGCTATCATCATCGTGACAGGCTGCTATGCACAACTCAAGCCCGAAGAGATAGCCGATATGAATGAAGTGGATTATGTATTGGGGCAGAATGAGAAATTCAATATACCGCAATTCATTGAGCAACTTGAAGCCGGACTTCGGAGCCCGGACTCCCGCCTCCAGCCACCGGAGCAAGAAACTATTATCCACACTTCTGCTATTCGCGAGATAGACGCGTTCCATGGCGCATACAGCAAGGATGACCGTACACGCTGCTTTATCAAAGTGCAAGATGGATGTAATTATTTCTGTACCTACTGCACTATCCCCCTAGCGCGTGGCAAGAGTCGTAACCCGTCCATCGCATCCGTAGTGAGCGAAGCGAAGAAAGCACTTGCCGGAGGTGCCAAGGAATTAGTGCTGACAGGTGTTAATATCGGTGATTTTGGTCGCTCTACAGGAGAGCAGTTTATTGATTTATTGCGTGCATTGGACACCATAGACTACTCACTACTCCCTACTGACTACTCACTACTCACTACTGACTACCGCATTCGTATCTCAAGTTGCGAACCTAATTTATTGACCGATGAAATCATTGATTTCGTAGCGCATAGCCGTCATTTCGCACCGCATTTCCATATACCTCTGCAATCAGGAAGCAATGATGTGCTTCGTATCATGAAGCGCCGTTACACGCGTGAGTTATTTGCAGAACGGGTAGCGCATATCAAATCCGTTATGCCGCACGCTTTCATCGGCGTGGACTGCATGGTAGGCGTACGCGGCGAGACGGAAGAGTTCTTCGCTGATTATGTCGATTTCATCGAGGGTTTACCCGTTTCACAACTGCATGTATTCACCTATTCAGAGCGTGCCAACACACGCATGGTAGAGATGGACTTGCTCGTCGTACCACAGAAAGAGCGCGAACGCCGTAGCAAAGTGCTGCATGCTATCAGCACGCAAAAAACAGAGCAGTTCTACCAAGCGCATTTAGGGCAAGCCGCAACGGTTTTGTGGGAAAGCAAACGCATTAAGCAGGACAACGGTCCTGATTTGATGGAAGGGTTTACGGAAAATTATATCAAGGTTTCCTGTCCGTATGACAAGCAAAAAGTGAATACTTTCGAGCAAATCAACATTCGTTTCTAAGCCCTATTCTACTCCTGTGTAACAGCGGTTTGATAGCACACTCGTGCCGCATCTTCATTCGGCAAACATTCTAATTTATACACCGGCACAGCCTCTAATAATTCCGCGATGGATTCGTATAGATGATCCATCGCATTGGGTATTATTTTGAGTCCGCTTACCGAAGCGAGTATATAGGGATAGGCATGCGTCATTCGCAACTTTTCTATGCTGTTTTGTGGTGCTTGCGCCAATTGTACCAATGCTTGTACTGGCGCGCTCTCAGCCTTATAACAAGGCGTCTTGCCCGACCAAGGCGAACCATATACTCGTACGGTTTCATCGGGTAAAATACGCACAATAGGATTATCATCGTTGAGCAACCATGCTTGTGGGAAAGCGACCAACCACTGACGAGAATGTGTGCTCTTACCTGTACCCGAATAACCTAAAAACATATATGCCAATCCGTCTTTGACGGTCACAGAGGAATGGAATAGCAATGTTTTATGTGGCGTTGCGCAGAAGGCATACAAGAGCATGGTGGCGTTGTCTATTGCAAAGCGGAAATACGGGGCGCGGGTGTATAAAATAGCCTCGTGCATGTCTTTGGTGCAATGGATAGCACACACAATATCGCTATCTCGGTACTGCGAGACAGCAAATACCGTTGTCTGTTCATTCTCGTATATTTCTATACGCGGCATATCATCATCCGAGCGGTCTATATACACGGATTGTAAGTGCTCATGAGAAGGAATGGGTTCTTCACTCACATGAATTATGAACATCTTAGTTTCGTCGGTTTCATCTATACGAAACGGCGCGAAGTTAGGCAATTGAGTAAATAAGTGCTCGTTGCCTTCAATAGCGATGATAAAATCAGCTATACGGTAGTATTGGGTTGTATTTTTCATAATCAGAACTCGTTGGGTTTTCTATTACATAACTTAAAGAAATCGCAGAATGAAGGACACTTTCCTTCTTCACATTGTGGAAAGTCTGTTGTGGTTAGCAATTCTTTTGCTTTGGCTGTCAATTGTTCTTTGAATGTATCCGATAAAATCGCGAAATCACTTATCGTTTCTCCTTCTAATTCGATAGAAGTATTCATCTTATCAGACAGTAAGTCTTTGCTGCAGAAATAAAGGTGCGGCTCCACTTTCAACTCTTGACTTTCCACTTTCAACTTTTGACTTTCCACTTTCAACGACTGCTCCACGGCATAACTATACATCATTGTTTGGCGGACATATCCTTTATTCTCATCGGTCATGAGGTTTTCCCATGTAGCGGACATTTTTTTCTTATGCGTATCATCCTTGTACACACCTGACTTATAGTCTATCACACGCATTTTTTTATTGGTTCCCTCTCCTATCAAATCTAATCGGTCTATTGTTCCTCCAATGCGTATATCTCCTACTCCTTCGATAGGCAAAGGGATTTCTATATCCGCTTCCAATCCATAGATAGATAATGGATTCTTAGAAGCGTCTTCTTGGTCTTTTCGCAATATATGGCATATATATTCGAAGATGACTTTATTTTCTGCCTTATGGAGATGAGGGTCATAGTGGTTGGATTCTTCGTGTTCTCTTTCCCACTCTTTATTCATTTGTTCATAGGCATAATGGAGTGCCGCGCTAAGTTTGATTTCATCGTATAATGTTTCAATCTGCTCGGCTGTCACACTTTTAGGTGCTGTGCCGTCACAACCCAAATATGTTTTATATAGGTATTCCATTGCATGGTGTACGAACGAACCGAGTGTATTGGCTTCAAAAACAACCTCTGGTTTGATTTCTTTCGATTTGAATCCCAATACATATTGGTAGTAGAAACTCTTTGGGCATGTGATATATGTATTGAGTGCGCTGGGTGATAGTTTGTATGGTTTGCCCGAGAACCTCAGCACCTTACCATCCACAACCTGCAAAGTGGACAGTAATGATTTCGTCTCTTCAATCGGTTTGAGTTCGGTATTTGGCAGCATATTGGGTTCGTTGAGTTGCTCTTTTTTCACGATGAATTGGGGTGAAACGAGCATTTGCATGATAAATCGTGACATACCTTTTCCTGCTCCTCCTGTTCCCGCGGCACCAAAGAGCATGGTGGTTTGTTGTGCACGACTTAAAAGACGGAAGAAGTTATAGGCGTAAATCGTTGCTCTCTCGTCTGGTGTCTGCATGTGGTATGCTTTGCGTAGGTAATATGGGATAAAACTATGGTCTGCTTGGTGCTGCGGAACTATTCCTTCCTCCACATTGAGTAATAGCAGTTTATCGAAGTCCAGCATACGCGTTTCGAGCACACCCATGACTTGTATATCCGTGATGGGTTCGCCGTTGAATGGCATAGAGACGCTCTCCATCATTCTGCGAATGAGTAGCCGCAGCATTTTGAAACTTAGATTTAATTCGCCTATTCCATCGCTCACTATTTGCTTCACTTTATTGAGTATAGTGCGTACTTGGTACTCGGATTCGAGCACTAATAGTTCTTGCCAAGTGAGTGTCTCCTCCTTCTCCTCTATTTCTATTTCTTGCTCTGTGATAGATTGTTGAAAAAGGGAAGCGATGAGTTGGTCTATCGTCTCTGCCTGTGCGGATTGGTTGGTTATCTCTTTGGGTTGATTATATAACCATTGTATTGTCCGTGCGTAAATATCTGTATTGCGTAGCGGATAACCTTTGGTTATATTGATTGGTTCAGGTGTATCTTTTCCCGGTAATGTAATAGCAGGCAGCGCATAGATAATGGGTTCGAGCATTGCCTCATCGCAGATGACTATTCCTATTTTTTGTCCTTGCTGTGTGTAGTTCTCTTTCAACCATTGGTGTACATACTGGGCCTGTGCCTCTTTGGACGCACAAGTGATAGCCGTCACTTCTTTTGGGGCTCCCCATTGCCTATTAGGCGAATCAGAACCTAATATCTGGCTATTTTGCTGCGCAAAAGAGAAGGCTTTTTTATTGGTAGAGAAATCAGATACCAAATCCCAGAAGAAGGACGCCTTGTTAGCATCTCGCACGCGTTTCATCAGTTCTAACTCAGCAGGGAGAAGGTAGTTAAAGCCAACGAAGAAATAGTATTGTTTGCTTATTTGCTCTTGTATTTCATCTGTTTCCCATTGTTCTATAACTGCTCGTTGCCGCATACCGTTGTATCCTTTCTGCTCTGCTAACATTTCTTCGCGCAGAGCGGTATAGAGCGTGTACAGGT
>JAZNQB010000179.1:0-8769 GCA_045589995.1 Paludibacteraceae bacterium | reverse complement strand
CATCGGTAGCTTTTACCTCAAATACGCCGTCGCCCAATTCGAGCACGCTGACGTCGTGTGTACCACCACCGCAGTCGAAGACTACGATTTTCATATCCTTATTTGACTTATCAAGTCCGTATGCCAGTGCAGCAGCTGTAGGTTCATTGACGATACGGCGCACATTGAGTCCTGCAATTTCGCCTGCCTCTTTAGTAGCTTGTCGTTGTGAGTCATTGAAGTATGCAGGTACAGTAATGACAGCGTCAGTTACTTCTTGTCCGAGATAATCCTCTGCTGTTTTTTTCATTTTTTGTAGGATGATGGCAGATATTTCCTGTGGTGTATATAGTCTGCCGTCAATATCTACGCGAGGGGTGTTATTATCTCCCTTAGCTACTTTGTATGGCACGCGCTCTACTTCTTTTGCCAAGCGGTCGTATGTTTCTCCCATGAAGCGCTTGATAGAGTAGATAGTTTTAGTAGGGTTGGTGATTGCTTGGCGCTTAGCAGGGTCTCCCACTTTGCGTTCTCCGCCTTCCACGAAACCGACTACAGATGGCGTAGTGCGTTTTCCTTCAGCGTTAGCAATAACGATAGGTTCATTTCCTTCCATAACGGCAACACATGAATTGGTGGTACCGAGGTCAATTCCAATAATCTTAGACATAGTAGTAATATTTTAAATTTATAATTTCAAGTTTATGCTTTGCCGTTATCCTTTATATGAACGGCGTTCGTCTTATTAATGACAAAGAATGTGCCAAAAGAAAAAGTCTGCCATTTTGTCATATTTGGCAGACTTTATATGATGTTAGATGTTGGATGTTAGATGTTAGATGTAGGGTGTAAGGTGTGGATTATGTTAAATCGTATCCATAGTGTCTAAGTCGTCCTGTATTGGAACGCCAGTCTTTATCCACTTTGACAAAGAGTTGCAGAAATACTTGTTTTTGGAAGAAATCCTCTATATCTCTTCTGGCTTGCGACCCTACCCTCTTGAGCGCAGTACCTGCTTTGCCGATGATGATGCCTTTTTGGCTATCTCGTTCGCAGAAGATGACTGCATTGATACGAATAATTTTCTCCTCCTCTTGGAATGACTCCACTTCCACTTCCACAGAATACGGTATTTCCTTATCGTAGTTGAGTAGTATTTTCTCTCTGATTATCTCATCGACAAAGAATCGTGCGGGTTTATCTGTCAGTTGGTCTTTGGGGAAGAATGGTTGTCCGACAGGCAGTGCTTCTTTAATGCTATCGAATAGTTGTGCCACTCCAAATCGCTCTTGTGCTGAGATGGGGAAGATGGTGGCTTGTGGCAGTTGCGATTGCCAGAAAGAGACTAATTGCTCGAGTGTTTCTTGTGTAGTGAGGTCAATCTTATTAATAATAAGGAACACGCGTGTGCCGGATGCTGCCATATGCTTCACTTTGCTAAGGAAGTCAGCATTTCTATCGGCGTTATCTTGGACATCAGTCACATAGAGTAGGACATCTGCATCGACGAGTGCTGAGCGTGAGAACTCAAGCATCTTTTCTTGCAGTCGGTAGTTAGGCGATAGCACGCCCGGTGTATCGGAATAGACCATTTGGAAGTCTTCTCCATTGACGATGCCGAGTATTCGATGGCGTGTTGTTTGCGCTTTGGATGTGATGATTGAGAGTCTTTCTCCGACGAGTGCATTCATGAGTGTGGATTTGCCAACATTGGGGTTTCCCACGATGTTGACAAATCCTGCTCGATGTATTCTATTTGTAGTTGTTTCTGTCATTTTACATGATTGCGTCATAGAGTTCATCTACTGAGTTGAACAATCTTGCTGGTGACAGTTTGGTCACTTTGCATCCCATCTTCGCTTGGATAGCCTTGAGGTCAATCTTCTTAGGATCGCCCATGAGGATGATGGTGATTGGTTTGCCTTGTATATTCTCCTTATAGAACGCTTCGATTTGCTCGTATGTGAGGTTATCGATTTTCTCTGCGTTTACCTTAGCAGGGTCGTCGTTATAACCTAATCGTTTCCATGCTTCAAAGGTAGATGCTTTTCCTCTCATTGAAGGTTTTGCTGTTTGTGCAGCTTGCTTGAGTGCTGCTCGAATAGCTTCCATGCGTGTAGTATCCGCAGGCATGGTGGTGAGCAAGTCCATATAAACATTGATAGCGTCCACCACTTTGTCAGACTGTGTACCCACATATCCGATGAAGTTGGTTTTCTTACCTGTTAAGCTTGGTGTTTGGTTTACGCCGTATGCGGTGTATGCCATAGAGCGTTTGGTACGGATCTCATTGAGTACGATACCAGAGAAGCCACCAGAGAAATACTGGTTGAAGGCATCTGAGTAGACATCTGATGCTATATCATATGGTTTGCCATTGATATAGAAATAGAGGTCAGCTTGCTGTACATCGCTATTTGGGAGGAAGAAGACAGTAGGTTTGTCGTATGTCTTTTTCTCTTGGATGAATGGCGAGTTGGATGGTCTCATACCTTCGGTGAGTGGCAGTTCAACTACGAGTTGCTCTGGTGTGAGTGTACCGCAGTAGAAGACATTAAGCGCATATGTGCGTGCAGAAGAGAGGAGTGATTGTACTTGTGGCAATCCCATTCCCCATATATCTGCGAAAGGCACTTCATCGAGGTAGGCTGATTTCTCGCCATATAATGCATATTGCATGAGTGCTGATTTCTGTACTGCTGTTCGTTTTTGGCGCGAGAGTCGTGTAAAGAACTCAGAACCCTTGATAGCGTCTAACTGCTTTTTCTCCAAGTATGGCATGAGCAACTGACGGTTCACGAGGTTCATAATCTTATTCATATTTCCGTCTTCACCAGAGATAGAGATATAGAAATAAGAGTCATTGCATCCGTATGATACATCTCCGCCTAATTCAGCCATTTGTTGTTTGAAGTCCTTACCCTCGGTAGCAGGGTTACCCATTATACCCGCATTATTCATTAGTATTGCAGCGTATGGGAGCAATGGCATCTCGTGCTCTCCTACTCCATAGCGGAGCGTGAGTGAGAAGACATCATTCTTTGTATTAGGGGTATAATGGAGTGTTATATTCTCACCGAGTGAAGACACTTGTACATCATTGAAGTTATTGAATGTTTGCTTCAATTGGCCCTTAGGTAGTTTTTTGAATGCCTCTGCGTATGCTGTTTTAGCATCCTTAACTGGTTCCAATGGTTTGATATTTGGTTTTGGAAGTGTCTTAGCCTTATTGGATTTGGTAGCTTCATCGAAGGAAATGGTCATATGGTCTTGATTGAAGTATTTCTTCGCCACGCGTACTATTTCCTCTTTTGTAAGTGCTTGGATATGGTCGATAGCATTGAGTACTTGCTCCAGAGGCATATCATACATGAATGCTGAGAGTAGCGAGTTTATTTTTAACTCTGAAGACTCGTTAGCCACTTTGTATGACTGCGCGTACATACGCTTTAGGGAAGCGATCATCTCGTCGGAGATATCTCCGGCTTTGATTTTATCAATTTCCTTCATGATAATTTTCTCGGTAGCCTTATCAGACTCGAACATTTGCTGGTTAGCGTCATAGTAAGGTACTGCTTGAACGATGATGCGTCCTGCATTGCGTCTTGCATCGAGTCCAACGCCAGCGTATTGTACTTCGCCGTCGATAGTTATCTTATCGAGCAAACCTGTTTGTCCGTTAGACAAGAGGCTGCAGACGAACTGAAGGACTTCTTGGTCAGGGTCGTTGGCTTTGACGCCAGGATATACCCACGCTATTTGTGGGTTATAACCGAGGTTATAGTGCTTGTTACCTGTCAGTTCTACATCTGGATAAGAAGGGCGTGCTGGCAGTTCTTTAGGTTGCAGACGCGAGAAAGTCTCTGCAATCATTGGTTTGGTTGCTTCCGTATCGAAGTCACCTACGAGTATGAGTGCCATGTTATTTGGCACATACCATGTATTGTAGAACTCGATGAGCTTGGACAATCGTGGATTTTTGAGGTGCTCAGGATAACCTATCACATCGCGCTCATATGGGCTACCTTTGTATATATCTTGCATGAGTTGTTTAGACACTTGCGAAGATGGGTTATTGGCGTACATGTTGTACTCCTCGAACACATTTTCCAACTCTGCTTGGAAGGTACGGAACACAGGGTCAATGAGACGGTCGGAGAAGATGGTAAGCCATCTGTACATTTCTGCTGCGGGGAAAGAGTTATGGTATGCTGTCACATCAAACGAGGTGAACGCATTTACTCCTTCTGCTCCGATGATGTCGAGCAAGTTAAAGAAATCTTCAGTGGAAGATACTTTTGCTTCGCGCATAGAACACTCATTGATTTGTGTTGCTAATTTTTCTCTTAGCTCTGGGTCTGTTGCCTCGCTGTACTGGTCATAGAGTGCTACGATGGAGTCATAGATTGGTTTTTCTGCTTCCCAATCGAGCGCACCGATTTTCTGTGTACCTTTGAAGAGCATATGCTCGAGGTAGTGTGCGAGACCTGTGTATTCTTCTGGTTCGTCCACTGCACCTGCGCGTACTACCACATAACCTGTGACATCAGGTTGGTCGTGGTCTTCCCACAACATTACTGTAAGTCCATTGTCTAATTTGTACTCCGTTAGTCCTTCTCTCAGTTGAGCGGAAACGGACACTATGCTACTGATCAGCAGGATAGCGCTTACTAAAATCTTTTTCATTCTGTTCTGTATTTATGTTGATTCTAAATCTACCTTTTAACATTGTGTATCATTTTACCATTCGAGCAGCACTTTGCCGCATTGTCCGCTGGCCATGATATCAAATCCTTTTTGGAAGTCATCGAATTGGAAGCGATGTGTGATGACAGGTGAGAGGTCGAGTCCTCCGAGTAGCATTTGCTCCATCTGATACCATGTTTCCCACATTCGTCGTCCCGTGATACCTTTGATAGTGAGTGCATTAAAGATAATATCAGACCAGTTGACTTTGGTATCGGAAGGAAGGATTCCCAATTGTGCTATATTAGCGCCCTTGTACATGTGTGCTATCATCTCATTGAAAGCGGCTGGTGCTCCAGACATCTCGAGTCCCACGTCAAATCCCTTGATACCTAATTGCTTCATAGCTCCCTCGATGGTTTCTCCTTTGGCTCCATTGACGGTGACAGTGGCTCCCATTTTCTTTGCTATCTCAAGTCGCAAAGGATTGATATCTGTTACCACGATATTCTTTGCCCCCGAGAATCGGCATATGCCAGCAGCCATAGTACCGATTAGTCCTGCTCCGGTAATGAGCACATCTTCACCCAACAGAGGGAAAGCGAGTGCTGTGTGTGTGGCATTTCCGAATGGGTCCATGATAGCAGCGAAGTCGTCTGGTATCTCTGGTCTGACACGCACCACATTGGATTCGGGTATGGTGACATATTCTGCGAAGCATCCATCCTTTCCCATGATACCCACGGATATGGTATTTTCGCACACATGTCCCATTCCTCTTCGGCAGTTACGGCAATGTCCACAGACGATATGTCCCTCTGCCGTTACGCGTTCTCCCACTTTGAAGTTACGCACTCCCGGTCCTACTTCTGCCACCACTCCCACGAATTCATGTCCCATGGTGTATGGCGGTACGCAGTGCGCTTGTGACCATTCGTCCCATTTATACATATGTAGGTCTGTGCCGCAAATAGCTGCTTTGGTCACCTTGATAAGCACATCATTAACTCCCACTTCCGGCATGGGTACTTCTTCCATCCAGATGCCCGGTTCCGCGTATTTTTTTACTAATGCTTTCATTGTAATTTTTATTTGATTACTGCAAGTTTCGTGCCAACCTTGATAAATGCTTCTATTCCTCTATCCAACTGTTCTTTTGTATGTGCTGCGGATACTTGCACGCGTATGCGTGCTTGTCCTTTCGGGACAACAGGGTAATAGAAACCGGTGACATAGATTCCTTCTTCCTGCAGTGCAGCAGCGAACTCTTGTGAGAGTCGTGCGTCGTAGAGCATGACGGCACAGATAGCTGATTGTGTAGGTTTGATATCAAATCCTGCTGCTTGCATTTTCTCTATGAAGTATGCTGTATTAGCGTGGAGACGGTCCTGCAACTCGTTAGAGCGTGTGAGTATTTCAAAGGTCTTGATACCCGCAGCAGCGATGAGTGGTGGGATGGAATTGGAGAAGAGGTATGGTCTGCTTCGTTGACGCAGTAGGTCAATAATCTCTTTCTTACCCGTAGTAAATCCGCCCACAGAACCACCAAACGCTTTACCGAGCGTACCTGTGATAATTTCTACTTTTCCTCGCAGGTCATATAGCTCGGTCACACCTTTTCCTGTTTGTCCCACTACGCCAGCAGAGTGCGACTCATCCACCATGACGAGTGCATTATATTTCTGCGCGAGTTCGTATATTTTATCCAATGGACACACATTACCGTCCATAGAGAAAACGCCATCTGTAACGATGATACGGAAACGCTGTGCTTGTGCTTTCTTGAGTTGCTCCTCGAGGTCCTGCACATCGCCATTCGCATAGCGATAACGCACTGCCTTACATAAGCGTACGCCATCGATGATAGAAGCATGATTGAGCGCATCAGAGATGATAGCATCTTCTTCGGTCAGTAATGGTTCAAAGAGTCCACCATTGGCATCAAAGCAAGCCGCATAGAGAATAGTATCTTCTGTGCCGAAGAAATCAGAGATGACTTGTTCAAGCTGCTTATGTGTGTCCTGCGTACCGCATATGAAGCGTACGGATGCCATTCCGTATCCGCGTGCGTCCATACGGTCCTTCGCTGCCTGAATAAGTTCGGCATTATCTGCCAAACCGAGGTAGTTATTGGCACAGAAGTTAATCACATCTTTTCCTCCTGCCACTTGAATAGCAGAGGACTGCGGCGTGATAATCACGCGCTCATTCTTATACAAACCTGCATCCTTTATCTCTTGTAAAGTATTCTGCAAGTGTTTTTGAAAATCTGTGTACATATATTAAGCCTACCCCCTACCCCTCCCTCAAAGGAGGGGAGAAGGATTTTTGTTAAATAATTCCCTGTTCGATAACAAATTACCTTGAGCAGTTGCATCAAATGATGCCCTGCTCGAGCATAGCTGTAGCTACCTTCATAAAGCCGGCGATGTTAGCGCCCTTCACATAGTCAATAGTGCCGTCAGCTTGCGTTCCGAATTTCACACATTGCTCATGGATGGACTCCATAATGCTATGCAATCTCTCATCCACTTCGTTTCCTGTCCAACTGATATGCTCTGCGTTTTGCGTCATCTCGAGTCCCGAAGTAGCCACACCACCTGCGTTGACAGCCTTACCCGGGGCAAAGAGTACATCGTTCTGCTGGAAGAAACGGATAGCGCCTGGTTGGCATCCCATGTTACTTACCTCGCAGCAGCACCAGCAGCCGTTTGCTTTCAACTCCTTCGCATCCTCTTCGCTCAACTCGTTTTGGAAAGCGCAAGGTAATGCTATGTCACAAGGAATAGACCATGCTTTCTTGCCTGCAGTGAAGGTACATAACGCTGGGAACTTATCCGCCATGTCTTGCACTTTATTGCGGTTAGAAGCGCGCATTACGAGCATGTAATCAATCATCTCAGGTGTGATGCCCTCTGGGATAGCCACTACACCGTCAGGACCTGATATAGCCACCACTTTAGCGCCTAACTCCACAGCTTTCTTTGCTGCTCCCCAAGCCACATTACCAAATCCAGATAATGCCACACGCTTACCCTCAATAGACTTACCTGCTGCATGGAGCACATGTTGTGTGAAATACAATGCGCCAAAACCAGTTGCTTCCGGACGAAGTATCGAACCGCCCCAAGTCATTCCCTTGCCAGTGAGAACGCCTGTGTGGTACTCGCGGGCGAGTTTTTGATACATACCATTGAGATAACCTATCTCGCGACCGCCAACGCCTACATCTCCTGCAGGAATATCTTGGTCAGGACCTATACAACGCCATAACTCCCACATGAATGCTTGGCAGAAACGCATTATCTCCGCATCTGACTTACCTACTGGGTCAAAATCAGAACCACCCTTTGCACCGCCCATTGGGAGTGTGGTGAGTGCATTCTTGAAAGTTTGTTCAAAACCTAAAAACTTGAGCATCGAAGGAGTAACAGCCTTATGGAAACGCAAACCGCCTTTATACGGACCGATAGCAGAATTAAACTGCACACGATAACCGAGGTTTGTTTGCACTTCTCCTTGGTCGTCCACCCATGTAACACGGAAAGTAAAGATGCGGTCTGGCTCCACCATTCGCTCGATAACCTTTGCTTTTTCAAACTCAGGGTGCTGATTATACAGTTCCTCGATAGACTCTAAGACCTCTTGTACTGCTTGTAAGTACTCTGCTTCACCTGGATGCTTTGCAGCTAATTGCTGCATGATAGTTTGAACTTTCATTGTGTTTGTGTTTTAATGTTGGTATAAATTTTTGTGGGTAATAAAATACTTATTTTATTTCACGCTGCAAAGATACTACTTTTTTTTGATATACGCAAGTGCGTGGGTGTTTTTTGTGTATGAAGTAATCAAAAACTCGATGTGTGTGATTATTGATGGTAAATAAACCGAGATAAATACTGGTCGTATGCTATGTGCCTATTGTAGTCGCTGAGCCTGTGGGCTACGCGCCCGGAGCGTAATCTTCTTAATTCGCATTTATATGCAAGCATATAATGCGCCTTAATAATTTTCCTCTCCCGCCGGCAGAGTTTCTGCCGTCTTACCAATAAGCACACATCCTACGCCAGCCATAAACAGAGATAAAATTCACATTATCGAGTC
>JAZNQB010000178.1:0-6181 GCA_045589995.1 Paludibacteraceae bacterium | reverse complement strand
ATCTACGACGCTACTGGCGCACGCGTAAAATAATATAAGGAGTGTTTAGCCACTAAGACTCGTTACTTTTATAGTTGAGCAGCGCTTAGTAGTAAAACACTATACCTCAAAGACGGTTTGCTTCGGCAGACCGTCTTTTTTATTCCACCCTCCACCCTACACAGCGATTAGCGTTGCCGTTTTTGAAGTGAATGCAATGAACGCTTTTTTGTGAAAGAACGGAGTGAATGAGTTTTTGTGAGGCGGATGATAATAAAAAGTAACTGCGTAGAAAAATTTATCTTTGTTTATGGCTGGCGTAGGATATGTGCCTATTGGTAAGACGGCTGATCACTGCCGGCAAGAGAGGAAAATTATTAAGGCGCATTATATGCTCGCATATGAATACGGATTAAGAAGATTACGCTCCGGGCGCGTGGCCCACAGGCTCAGCTACTACAATAGGCACATAGCATGCGGCCAGTGTTTATATAGGTTTATTTACCATTAAAATGTTTTTTTATATTTTTATCCTATTTTTAATATTTTTGTTATAAAGAAAATCGCTAACCGCAAAGCAAAGCACAATGATAGAAAACCAAAATACATATAATCCGCAGATGCCACCACAGTATGGTGCTCCAATGCCGCCAATGCCACCGGGACCGATGATGCCACCGCCTATGCGACCGAAAGCAGTGGGATGGCAGGCGCGTTTTATGCGCAACTATGGCATGGGAGCCTACGCGCAAAAGCGAGATTATAGGATGCCATCGTGGTTGATAGGCCGGTCGGTGCTATTCTTCTTCATAGCGCTCTTTGCCTGCTTGGTGGTGTATGGCTATGTGCCGGGGATAGACTTGCTACTCACGGCATGTATATCTATTGTGGTCTTTTTCTTTGGTGCGCAGTCGATGGCTAATAGTTTGGCCAAGGCAAGCGAGAAGCGCTTCCTACATAATGTGTTCATCATGGGTCTGCTCATTCGCCTTGTGTGGATTACATATATATACTTTGTCTTTAATCCGAATCATTATGGGAATACCTTTGGTGATACTGCAGACACGGAGTGGTATATGGCATTTGGAAAAGACTTGGCAGCATGGATGCGAGGCGATGTGGCATTGCCTCTCTCTGGGGTGATTGATAGAAATATGTCGGCTATCGATGATGTGGGGTATCCAATGTGGCTGGGTATTATTTACCTGCTCACGGGAGACATCAGCGATGTGTTTATCCCCTTTGTGGTAAAAAGCATTGTGGATGCCTACTGTGCAACGCTCATCTATCGTGTGGCGAAGCGCCATTTTGGAATAGGCACTGCGCGTATAGCAGCTATCTTTATGTGCCTGAATCCAAATATGATTTATTGGTGTGGAACGATGATGAAGGAGGCAGAGATGGTGTTTGTGGTGTGCTTGGCAGTGGATAAATTGGATGAAGCATTATCGTCAGGTAAGAAGTTGACTTTCCGTGCGTTGTTGCCAGGTATGTTAGCGGGATTGTATTTGTTTTTCTTCCGCGATGCTTTAGGAATTGCCTTGTTTGTGGGTGTAGCCGCGCATGTGGTGATGGCATCAAATAAGGTGCTTAGTATCGGTAAGAAAATCATAGCGGGGGTGTTGATTGCTGCTACATTGCTTGTGGCTATGGGTGATAGATTGCTTACCCGTTCAGAACAGTTGTTTGAGCAGGTTCAGTCTGATTATCAAAAAGGTAATATGGAGTGGCGTGGAGAACGTGAGGGTGGTAATGACTTTGCTAAATATGCCGGAGCTGCAGTGTTTGCGCCGCTGATTTTTACAATTCCTTTTCCTACCTTTAATCAAGCGCATGAGGGGCAATTACTTCAAGTGCAGTTGTCGGGAGGTAGTTTTATCAAAAACATATTATCATTTTTTGTCATAGTAGTGTCGCTGCTTTTCTTAGCCAGTGGTGAGTGGCGGAAACATGTTTTTATAATAGCTTACACTTGTGCATACCTTGTGGTGCTAATCTTCAGTGGTTTTGCCCAATCGGGGCGCTTCCATATGCCTATTTGGCCGATGCTGATGCTCTTTGCAGCCTATGGCGTACAGTTAGCGCGCGGAAATAAGCGCCTCCGTATGGGATTTATCCTCGTGCTAATATTAGAAGTCATTGTATGCCTTGGGTGGAACTGGTTTAAGTTGAAAGGAAGGGGCATGATTTAATGACGCATCTTTGATGCTCTGTGTAATGTGTAAAGTGTAATGTGTAGAATATGGAAGAAATATTTGCATACGAACAATTGGAAGTGTATAAATTAGCACGATATTATGTGAAAGAGGTGTATGTATTATCGGCTAAATTTCCTTCAAAAGAAGATTTTGCTTTAATGTCACAAATACGCAGAGCGGCAGTTTCTATTACGTCTAATATAGCAGAAGGTACCTCGCGATTTTCTTTGAAAAATAAGTCACATTTCATCGAAATTGCATATGGATCACTAATGGAAACTTATTCTCAATTGCAAATAGCAATGGATTTGCAATATATAGAGGAAAATGAACTGAAAATGATAATACCAACTATTATAGAATTACGCAATCGGTTATCAGCATTGCGTAGGTCTTATTTGGAAAACAAAAAATAAACATTACACATTCAACATTCCACAATAAAAATAACATGCGTTTATTACTAATAGCACGATATAAAGAAAATTTCATTGGAAATGTAGCGCCTTTCGTGACAGAGCAAGGAGAAGCCTTGCGGGATGCGGGGTGCGAAGTGGACTACTTTTTAATAAAAGGTAATTATCTGAAGGCAGTGAAGGCCCTTAAGGCGAAGATACGTGAGTTCCGCCCTGATATAGTGCATGCGCACTTTGGTTTATCAGCTATCACGGCTGAACTGCAATCGCTCGTGCCTGTAGTGACTACTTTCCATAATGGCGAGACACTCAATTGGCATGTCAACCTCATGTCGTCGCTTATGTCACTCCGTGCAAAGCATGTGATATATGTGGCGCAGCATATACGCGACCTTAGTTATTTCAAAGCGCGTAACTATTCCATCATCCCATGCGGCGTACCTATGGAGCAAATGATCATCACACCCAAGGAAGAGGCGCGTAAGCAGTTAGGATGGGATGCTGATAAGAAATATATCCTCTTCGGTGGCGCCTTCAGCAATGAGCGAAAGAACTATAAACTCATGGCAGAAGCAGTAGAATTACTACATGCTACACCAGACATAGTCTGTGTCGAAATGAAAGGTCTAACCCGTGCGGAATGTGTGCTACGAATGTGCGCTGCAGATTTATTTGCATTGCCAAGCCATAGCGAAGGTAGTCCGCAAGCACTCAAGGAAGCGATGGCAGTTAATTGCCCATGTTTGGCAACAGACATTGCCGATGTGCGCGAGTTATTTGGCTATGAACCTGGGCATTTTATCTTGCGGAATCCTCGCAAGACCCATGAGCGATGGGATGCGGACGAACGCAGTTTGGATGAGATGGTGGCATTGCTCCAGCAAGCACTGGCTTTTGATGGACGCACCAATGGCCGTCAGCGGATAGAGGAATTACAATTAACCAACGAGCAAGTGGCACGCAGAATCGTGGAGATTTATGAGAGTGTAATGTTTAATGTTTAATGACTCCCCTAATCGCTAACTCATTAACTCGTTAATCGCCTAACTGCTAATCGAAATGTAAATTATAAAAATGATACACATGTTATGAGTAACACACACAAACGAATAAATGTCTATTTAGGACATCCAGCGCATTTTCATCTATACAAAAATGTGATTAAAAACCTCAAGAGCGATGGTTATGAGGTGGATGTGCTTATCAAAAAGAAAGAGAATCTAGAGCAATTGCTCAAGAATTCTGGTATACCATATCATAATATATTACGAGAAGGTAGAAAAGATACCAAACTTGGTATGGGATTAGGAGTCGTAAAACGCATGTGGAGATTATTAGGATTCGTTATTCGGCGTCGTCCATTGCTCCTTACAGGTACAAGTGTGGAGAATTCATATATTGGTCCATTAATGCGTATATCCGTGGTGTATTGCGGAGAGGATGACGCAGCCGTGATACCACTCCAAGCGAAAATGTGCTACCCAGGGGCAAATACTATTCTTACACCGGATGTGTGTGATGATGGCAAATGGAATAGCAAAACAACCAGTTATCCATCCTATCACGAATTGGCATATCTCCATCCTAATCACTTCACTCCGTCCGCAGACATAGTGCGTGAGCAGGGAATCAATCCCGATAAACCATATGCAATCATGCGATTTGTGAAGCTAAAAGCTAATCACGATGATAATGTGCAAGGAATAAACTTACAAGTAGCATTGCGGTTAATAGAGATAATGAAGCCGCATATGGATATTTATATTACATCAGAGCGACCACTTGAGCCCGAATTGGAATCATACCGCATTCAAATCAATCCAATATATATGCACGATGTGATGGCTTACGCGTCCCTATACATAGGCGACTCACAGACCATGGCAATGGAAGCGGCTGTGTTGGGCGTTCCAGCTATACGATTTAACGATTTTGTGGGAAAAATTGGCGTAATGGCAGAATTGGAAGATGGTGAATTGAATGGAAAGCGAATACCATGTTATAATTTAGGAATAGGAATCTTGGCAAGCGAGAAAGATGCAGTGGAACGCCTATGCAATACGGTGCAAGAAATAATGGCAATACAACCAGCAAAACGAAAAGAACTATGGCAAGCGAGACGCCAAAAGATGTTGGCAGAGAAAATAGATTATGCCAAGTTCCTGACTTGGTTTATAGAAAATTATCCATCTTCTGCTGAGCAAATCCAAAAGGCAGATGTGGCATTTTGGGAGAAATTTAAATAATGGACGAATATGATACGCATTCTAACTATTATTGGTGCAAGGCCACAAATTATTAAAGCGGCTGCTATATCGCGTGCTATAGATGCTCATTTCGCAGAACAAATAGAAGAGGTAATACTGCATACTGGGCAGCACTATGATACCAATATGTCTGCTGTCTTCTTTGATGAATTAGGTATCCCACAACCACAATATAATCTCCAAGTAGGTAGCGGAACACATGCAGCGCAAACGGCACGCATCATGGAAGGAGTAGAACTAGTGCTGATAGATGCTCAAAAAGAGAATAAACCATTTGATGGAATACTAGTCTATGGCGATACTAATTCTACACTAGCGGCAGCGGTGGCAGCAGCGAAAATACATATACCCGTATTCCATATAGAAGCAGGTTTGCGGTCATTTAATATGTCCATGCCAGAAGAAGTAAATCGCATCGTATGCGACCAATTGTCTAGCATTTTATTTACACCTACACATACAGGTTTACGCAATTTGGAGCAAGAGGGATTTACAAAGGACGGAATAAAGCAACGCACACGATTTGCGAATAGAAAAGGACAATGCGTGATGTTATCAGGTGATGTGATGTATGACAACTCGCTATATTTTAGTAAAATAGCTGATAATAAATGCGATATCATAGAGCGCTTGGAATTAACAAGTAGGGGATTTGTATTAGCTACTATTCACCGTCCTGCTAATACAGATAATCCAGCCAATCTGCAATCTATATTCACAGCATTATTAGATATAGCAGATCGTGATCAAATAGATATCGTGCTTCCATTACACCCACGAACACGCAAGATGTTGGATGTGCACTTAGCTCCCGAACTGATGATGCGTATAGAAACAAACAATCATATGCGTATCATAGAACCAGCATCATTCTTTGAAATAATCCGTCTTGAGAAAAATGCGCGCATCGTAATGACTGATTCTGGCGGAGTGCAGAAAGAAGCATTCTTCTTCCAAACACCATGCGTTATATTGCGACCAGAGACAGAATGGGTGGAAATAGTAGAAGCAGGTGCGGGAATCATTACCGATGCAGATTATACGCGCATCATGGATGCATATGATGTGCTTGCAGGAAAAGAAGTGATTTTCCCACCACTCTTCGGTGATGGACATGCTAGCGAGAAAATACTAGAGAGGATTGTAAAATATATCGCTGATTAGAAAAGTAGATGCCACCTTCTGGTTGCAGTTTAAATGATTGCAAAAAATGTAAAAAATAATATTTAATTGAAAAATATTTGTTTTTATGCGAGAAAATCACTATCTTTGCAGCCAGAATTTGAATAGAAAAACGATTTTTTCTCGTTTTACTATCGAA
>JAZNQB010000177.1:0-13012 GCA_045589995.1 Paludibacteraceae bacterium | reverse complement strand
ATGCTCGCATATGAATGCGGATTAAGAAGATTACGCTCCGGGCGCGTGACCCATAGGCTCAGCGACTACAATAGGCACATAGCGTACGACCAGTGTTTATCTTGGTTTATTTACCATCAATAACCACAGACATCGAGTTTTTGATTAAATAAAAATACTGAAAACTGAATAATAAGGTATAATTATATATTATAACATACAATGAGAAATAATAGTCAAGCACGCAGCAAGCTACTCATGCTGCTCGCCATATTAGTATTGGTTCTGCTTATCCAAGGAGTGGTGCATGTCTATCGAGACATGGAGACTCATGGTGCAGCGCGTAAGTACGCCTCCGCATCAGTGTCGTATGGCACGCACTATCAAGCCACATCGATGCCACCTATGGTGCAGTCGCCCTCACTGCGTCGCACCGCAGTGGCGGTACCTATGGCAAGTGGTTCGGTTCCACACGCTACACCCTACACCACACGCTCTACATCATCCTCCTTCACTATCCATACCACCTCTTCGGCAGAGGTGCGTAGTGTAGGTTCTGGCGGTGGCGGCGGTGGTGGCATAGCCACTATGAATGGTACTACCACTTCAGCGCGCGGCATGCGGTATGGGGGTGCTTCCCTATCGATGCCAATATTGGCACTCGCCACACCTTCCATGGCGGCAGAGCCTGCTATGGCAGAGCCCCGCGCGGCAGGACCAAGACGCATACAAGCCAACGGAGATGGATCGTATAATGGTGAGACTAAAGAGGAAGGTGGCAATATTTTCTATTGGGATGAAGACTTGGGATGGGTGGATAAGACGCCTATTGGTACCACTAAGACAGAGAATGGACAAACCTACGAGTGGAATGGTACTGATTGGGTTCTTATGGAAGGTACAGACCCGACTGTTCAGCCTATTGGTGCTACGCCATGGTTCTTTATGGCTGTGCTGGCTGTAGCATATGTATGTTGGAAGCGCCGCTCGTCTCTCGGTCATCTCTCGGTCTTCTCTCGGTAGGAGATACGAAGGATGGACGAAGGAATTGCGAAACAAAAACAAAGAAAATAATTGAATTGTAAATAAACACAGATAAAATTATTTACTATTCTTAATATTGAGATTAACCGTGAAAAAAAGTCAGATGCATAGGAAATTTATCTATGTTTATGGCTGACGGTTGAGAGTTCGTAATTAAGCAGCTAATCGCTGCGCGGAAAAGGGATTTAGTACGCGCTGGGAGCTCGCTCACGAGCGCGTGATAAAGAACTTTACGCTCAAGGCCGCGTAGGCCGATAATTACGAATTATCAAACGGCAGTATTTATCTTGGTTTATTTACCATCAATAATCACACACATCGAGTTTTTGATTAAATAAAAATACTGATAACTGATAAATATGATGATACGAAAAGCAATATTGAGTCTCATGTTCCTATTTGGAGCAATCACAATGCATGCTGCTACAGGCAGCTCGTGCGATGACCCTATCCCATTAGGCAAAGACTACTCCGAGAAAATAGATGGCCCTAAGACAGTGTGGTATGTGGCGAAGACCTTTGATTTGCCTGTAAAGGTATGCTTTTCGCCCCAGAGCCCATCAATGCCGGCACCTGATGTGGAGATGGACTTCACCTGCAAACCCGGTGTGTATGAAGATAGCATCCTATGCAGCCTCTTCTGCAAAAACAACACCACTGGCGTCACTTTTGATATGCCACATAAACCAGTGCTCGAAATGGAGGATGGCGCGTACTGCATCAGTATGGGTAAGCGCTACCGCGACCTCTTGCTCCAAGCAGGTATCAGTTATAATGTAGATGTATATGTGAAGGTGACCTTCAAGTCTGCCGGTACACTCAGCATGGTGCCCGATACGGAGTTCGCCGATTGTATGGACGGTGGTAAGTTTATGCAATTAGGAGATACCGTCAAGGTGAAATCTAAAGATAAAGATCGCCATGTGATACTTCCTTATGTGCAATGGTCGAAAGACTCTATCCGCTATATCTGGCAGGGCACAGCGCCCGTCACCGTAGCAATCGCCAATACATGTGGTATAGACCCGACCGATAATGGTGATGAAAGGATCGTGGATTTCTTTGAGATGCAACCCGGAGATACCACCTGCTACACAGCAGAACAGATCAAGCATTATGCAGAATTTGAGAATGCACAAGCCGGTATGTATTATGGTAAATTCTACTCCAATGGTACTGGTGTACTCAAAGTGGAGCGCATTCCTGTGGCGCCACCCGACGGCGGTGCTATTCTGCTCGAATATGGCAAGACAGTGAGCATAGAGGCGAATGATACACAGCTCTTTGCACTCAGCAAAGATACTGTTTCGCTCCGCTTTGACAGTCCTACGGAGTATATTCTGCGTATGTATGTGGGAGCAACGGCTGATTTCACCCCCGAGACAGCGCTCGCTACCTACCAATATGTTGTCTATGCAGGAGGACACACACTGATGCTCACAGCGGATGAGTTGGCTGCTCTATGGGAAAAAACCTCAGGCAAATACCTCTATGTGCACTTCGCTACAAATGCAGCCACCACAGTGACGCCGGATATATGGTACCCATCCGAATGTGCCAAGCAATGGAAAGAAATACTACCCGGAGAACTCTATATCGAAAGGTACCAAAGAGGATTAGTATATCACAAGCTGGTCTATTCGAAATGGAAAGGCGGAGATATCACTATCAAATCCAATATAGGCGATTCTTACCCTGTCGCTATCGGTGACACATGCGGATTTCAAAGCAATGCGAACAATAGCCATGTGCTCTATTATCAGAGTATAGGTCGCAAAAAAACAATCACTATCCCTGCCGCTACGGTGGAAACATGGGCAGACAGAGTGGATGACGAGGGCAACCTCTATGTGCTCTTTTACACTAAAACTGCAGGTACCATCACCATCTCTTCTACCGCACCCGAAGAGCAAGACCCTATTGAGCCGTCACCAGAACCTATCGACTATCCGGGATTGAGTATTCATGCTGCTTGTCTCACTACCGGTCAGGGTGTGCAGATAAGTGTTGCTATGCCGCAAACATTGATACTCACCGATGAGCGCGGAGAAGTGGTTAAAGAGTGGGAGGCTGTGGTAGGAACAGCAGTTGAAATCAACCTTACAACCGGCACTTATACCCTAAAGGGTAAGAAAGAAGAGATGAAAATTTATGTCGAATAGTGCAAAAAGTAACGGAAAATATAGAAAAATTGACAAAAAACAGTAAAACTATTGCTTATTTCATAAAAAAGTAGTAACTTTGCCGCCCAAAATTAGCGTATGTACACGCGCAAGTATGCAATAAGCAAGCAAGATAATAATGACTATTATACCAACAGATATACTATCCATCAGTCCGCTCCGCTTGGTGCTGTGTGTTATGATGCTATGTTTCATAGGCATGACAGGCGTACAGGCGGCAGACTATGCAGGAGCCACAACGAATGAGGCAACGGATATCAATGATACTGTTGATTTATTCGTGCAAGAAGGTAGTAACTATATCAAGATAGAGCCCCGCCATTTGCCCGCTACTATCTATTACTTGCCAGACTCTGCTTTCGGTCCTATACCGTCTGCAGTATTGATGGCAGGAGATACCTTGGCGGCAGCATTGCAGTTGGCAGATTGCCAGATGCAATGGCAATGGGAGGTGGCTGAGAGTGCAGAGGCTAAGGTGATAGAGATAGCGGCGAAAGAGAATGCCCGCATTGTGGTTTATCCTTACGTATGCCACACCACCTATAGCGATACAATAGCTGTAGTATGCGGCGGTATGGAATGGGGCGGTGAATGGCGCGCACAGACAGGTGATTATACACTCACCTATACCAATGCCGGCGGATGCGATTCACTACGCACACTGCACCTGACGGTCAATAATCCTACCTCCAGCGATACGGCAGCCGTAGTATGCGGCGGTATGGAGTGGGGCGGTGAATGGCGCGCACAGACAGGTGATTATACGCTCATCTATACCAATGCCGGCGGATGCGATTCACTACGCACACTGCACCTGACGGTCAATAATGCACAGCCAACAGACACCGCCGCCACAGCATGGGATAGCTTCGCTTGGTATGGCAAGACATATGCGCAAACAGGAGACTATACAGTGGAGAAAATAGATGCTAACGGATGTGACTACACCCATACACTGCATCTGACTATTCGTACAACATCGGTTCAGTATGAGCATGTCAATGCATGTGATAGTATGGAAGTGAAAGGTGAGATGATAACCACCAGTGGCGAGTGGCTCATGGATACCACCTACACAGACGACGGCAATCGTGTGCTGAACTACCTCGTAGTAACAATGGGAGAGACTTATTATGGAACATCCACCCTCACGGCATGCAACCAATACGAGTCCGCTTCGGGTAAAATATTTACCGAGTCCGGCATATACACAGATACCGTTCCGCAGTTTGACGGCTGCGAAGCTATCATCACACTCTATCTCACTATTGAGAATTGCAATGGTAGTGATGATAATAATGACGAGGCTATTGAAGACATACTCGTGCATAAACAAGCAGACAAAATAGTAGAGAACGGACATATCTACATCCTACGCAAAGAAGAAAAATACACCATATTGGGTAACAAAATACAATAACAACAAACAATCTATGAAACAATTAACAACCATAGTCGTTTTATTTGCAGTGCTTAGTGCCTATGCGCAAGAGCAGCCTAATAATATGCCTGCCGGTAGTGACTTATGCGAAGAAATTCGTGAGGGTATAGGTGCCCCCTATTACTACTGCGACTGTAAAGAAACTTCTACTACTTTTCACTTCCCATTAGAGACAGAAGTCAACGATACAGTGTGGTACACCGCTACAGCAGATGACCTCAAACAAGGTATCTCTGCCTATTGGTTTGCAGACTGCTCCGTGACCATGGAGGTGTATGCTTTCTGTACCAGCAAAGAACCCACTATTCAATTGACAGTAGGCAGAAACCAAATGCATGACATTGATATAGCCACTATCAATCAGAAATTAGATGAGATGGGCAAGACGGCACAAGATCTCTTCGGTGTTATCACACCGCATGTTCGCGTCTATCCAAACAAAGAGGGAGGTACCGGTAAAGTGTACTGCTATCCTTACGATCAGGGACCTGAGTCCACATGTGAAGACCCACTGCCCCTCAGACCGAATATGACATATATATGCGAGAAACCCCTCAATTCGTATGAGTTGGAGTGGAATCTTATTCCTACCTCAGGTAAGGCATTCATGCATTGGAAGCAAAAGAAAAACAAACCTTGTGAGATGTGGTTCACTCTGGATTCTTGCAATGGAGAAGAAGTGGCACGGGCAATCCTGTCCGATTCATTGCATGTATATCATTTGGATAGTGCAATGCTGGTGCAGACACGCCAAGCAAAGAGGAATATGTGGCTTCATGTGCAACATGCAGAAGGAATCACAGGCCGTATCTATTTGTATGCTAATCCTAAATACGCAGATTCAACAGAGTTTGTCAGCCAATCCATCTGTATGGGTAAGACACTCAATGTTAACCTCAGAACATACAACACAGATACTACCTTTGTAGATACATTATGGGTAGCTAAAGACACCCTGCGCACGATGGAGGTGAATCTCAGTTTCACCGAACCGGAGTTGGAGTACGATACCGTGTACGCTTCCGAACTGGAAATAGCCCGCGGATACAGACATCAACCATCTGGCGCTGTACTTCGTTCATTCAACGATACCATCGTCACCATAGAGAAGAAAAATACCTGTACACGCTTGGTGCAAGTGACCCCTATCCAATGTGTCTATGCAGGCGTAGATACAGCCCATCCAATGGATAGCAAACCATATAAACAGATACAGAACGGACAATTATATATCATCCTAAATGAGCAAAAATATACCGTTTTGGGACAAAAAACAAATTAAAAATAACTTATTTATTAACTAACATTAACTTACCAATCACAATGAAAAGATTTACACTACTTTCCGTTGCTGTAATGATGGCTCTCTCTATGATGGCTATCGGTAACAACAGCGGTAGTACCAAAGCCAATGCGATTGACTTTGATTGGGAAACGGGTAATGTACACGAAGGAGGTACCAAATGGTACCGTGTAGATTTAGCACCTCTCTATGATGAGGTTGACCCTACACTCAGCCTGTACTTGACAAACCCGAGTAGAGACTACTCAGTAGATGTTAACATGAAAGCCACCGTGGCAGGTGAGGTAGAGGAGCGTAGTTATACTATCGCACCTCATCAACACAAGTCATGGGCTGCTAATGCATCACTGTTAGTGCGTATGAAACAAAAAGAGGTGTACCTCACCTTGAACTCGACTGGAAAAATCCTTTTGAGTGCCAAAGTGTTTGACACTGCAGACCTTGATGAGACCTGCAAGGACGCTCGTACACTGAATTGGGCAACTACTGCCACCCAAACAGCCGGCTATGCTGCATGGTGGAAGATTGACCTCTCTCCAGTGAAAACAGCAGCCAACAAAGATGCTAAGATAACCATTACGAACAAGGGTGCTAAGCAGTTGACTCTCATTGCAGGACAATCACTTGACTGCCCATCAAGCGGTACTACTACCCGCACCTTCACACTCGCTGCAGGACAAACAATGTACGATACCGTACCACGCAGCATGATTACCAGTGTGATGTCTGATGAGCTCTATGTAAGCTTTGAGAATAATCAGCCTATTGAGTTCAAAGTAGAACTGATTGATCAACCTGCACAACCTGCGATTGATAATTGCGCGAATGCTATTGATGCGAAAGTGACAGACGCCTTCGTAATCACAACAGGCACGCATCTCTATCGTTTCAAAGTGGCAGAGATGAACGCAGAGAAGAAATACGAACCTGAGTTCACCTATCGTAATGAAGGCACTGCACCACTGCAATTGACCACCAAGATGGCATTTGAGTGCCCTGCATATGGTGCTACCACAACCAACTACACCATCGCTCCGTCTGACGAAGAGATAGTAGTCTATAAAAAGAATATGTTGGAAGGTCTTACTGGCGTAGAATATATCTACTTGCAAGTAACAGCCAGCCAAGATGTGAAATTCTATGGCCGCATGAAGCATGTGCGCGAAGGTAAGGCTTGTAAAACCAATATCGATTTCGATTGGGTAGCCGGTCACCGTCAAGCAGCACGCACCACACAATGGTATGCTATCGATGTGAAAGAGGCTAAACAGAATGTAAAAGATATTATCGTTAATATCGAGAACGAGGGAGCTGCCACTGCTACATTGACTGCTTCCGTAGCATTCAGTTGTCCGTATATCGACCTCCAAGAGGTAACTCGTTCAGTAGCAGCAGGTTCTTCTGTATCACGCAAGATTTCATATTCTACCTACGCAATGATGTCTGATACTATCTGGGTAGGATTGGAAACCAATCAGCCTGTACGCCTTTGGGCACAGACAGAAGATGCACAGAAACAGGCAGCAGACGAGAAATGTCTTAGTGCTATTGATTTCAATTGGCAAGATGGCGCACGCCAAAATGCTAACGATACCGTTTGGTATAAGATTGGCTTGAACGAAGTGCGTACACTCAAGCAGTTCCCTACTGTATATGTACAAAACTTGGGTAATGCCAAGGCTACTATCTATGGCGAATTGTCACTCGAGTGCCCTGATGTGATTGCCAATGAGAAACGAGAAATGACCATTGCTGCGCAGGGCGCATATAGCAAGACATTGTCTCGTAATATGTTTGAGAATATTACCCAAGATACCGTTTATCTGTGCGTAGTGGCTACTCAAGATATCGCTTTCGAGATTCGACTCACAGAAGAGGCAGAGGGAACCAGCTGCAATTCAGCTATCCGCTTCAATTGGGTTTCAGGTAATGATCAAGCCGCTAATGCAAACCTCTGGTATGCTATTGACCTCAGAGAGGCTATGCAAACCAACAAAGATATAGAGGTTAAAATCGTAAATAAGGATAACGCAGCGTGCGCAGGTAGCGCATGGCTCGCATACACATGTCCTTTCGAGTCACAGCAAGAAGTGAAATTCAATCTCGGAGCTAAAGAGAGCAAGAGCAAAGTGCTCCCGCACAGCATGTTAGAGACCCTCAATGATAGTGTTCTCTATATCCGTTTGATTGGCAATACCGCATTGCATGTAGAGGCTAAGATGGTTGACCCGGCTCCATTCACCGCTATTGACTGTCCTACCACTATGATTCCGCTTGAGTGGAATACCCTTTATACACAGACTGACGAGACAGTTTGGTATATCCTCACAGGCGATGTATTGACTTCACTCGATACACTCACTACCACTCCAGAGGTGTATGTGCACAACCTTGCAGGTGCTAACAATACCATTAAGGCTGAAGTGGCATACCGCTGCCCGATTACAGCAGAGATGATCACCAAGGGTATCACTTTGTCTAACGGACAAGAACTGACCAAGATGATTGAGCGCGCTACTATTGAGCAAGTAATCAAGAAAGATACTGTTCTCGTGCGCGTAACAGCTTCCGGTAAGTTTGAGTTCAAAGCTGACCTTGTAAGCCCTTACACAGGTAATGACCGTATGCACGCTGTACGCGTAGCCTTCTCTGAAGCATATGAGCAAGCAGCTAACAGCATTATGTGGTATAAGATTAATACCAAGGACCTCAAGGCAGATCAAACATTGCACGGCAAGAGCCTATATGTAAGCACCAAGAATAAAGGTGGAGATGCTGACCTCAAGGTTGAGGTATATGAAGATGTTTCTAATGATGACCTCTTGGAAGGACGCGGAAAAAGAACTATTGCAGCCGGAAAATCTGCATCACACAATGTGCCAGCATATGCTATCTATGGCGTAGCTGACAAGGAAGTGTATGTGAAGGTAACCACCAATCAACCGCTCACTATCAGTTCTTCGCTCAGCAATTATGCTCCAGCTGCAGTAGATACTACCCAGGCAAAGGCTAAGTTGCTCGTTCCTAATGTGAACTATACCGTAGCACCGGGTACTTCTTGGTTCGCTGTATGTCTGCCATACATCAGAAACAACTACATGTTGACTGATGCTACCAATGTAGAGTTTACCAATCCAAATGCATCTAATGCAACTGTGGCTATCACTGCTACATGGCAAGACCAACTTACTTTTGCTACACCAGAGCGCTCACGCACCATCGCAGCAGGTAAGACAGTGATGAAAACTTATAAGGAACTCATCGATGCGGCTATCAGAAGAGCAGGATACAACTATTCTGTGGAAGGAACAGACTCTCAGTTCCTGGATAGTCTTATTCGTGAGGCTGTGACATCTGACTCTCTCACAGCATATTTCCGTGTAACAACAGACCAACCGCTCAATATCCGTGTGAATACCCTCCAGCACACAGGTGATGTTTGTGCTAACTCAATGGCATTTGACTGGGAGCATGGTAATGTTAACCCTGCCGGACAAACTACATGGTATCAAGTGGCTTTGGATAGCACCAAAGTACCAGTAGGCAAAGACCTCCGTCTCCATGTGGAGAACTGGGCTAATGTGGATGCACTCGCAAGCGCAGGACTCTATTTCGACTGCGACTCCGCAGCACTGAAGTCTATTGACTACACTATCGGTGCTTCAGAAGATGCATGGAAGGATATTGACCGCGACCTCCTCTCTAACCTCGGTTGGGCTGACTTGCTCATCAACTACACCTCAGATAACACCACTCGTATATGGGTAGAGGTAATCGATGAGAAACCGCGTGAGGCAGTGGTTGACTCTATTTCGCTCTTCCTCTGTGATGGAGCAGAATACTTGGATACACTCACCATGATTACGCATACCATTAATGCAGCCGTTGATTCTACATTACATTGGAAAGACTCTATCGAGTTCCTCAATGATACAGCCATGGCTATGTGGGATTCAATTGTGTATTATGATGTAGTAGTATTGAGAAACCCAACATTATATGAGATAAAGGACTTCGTGGAGAAACCGGTTATCACGCGTGGTGCACAAATAGATGTGAAGGATGCAACTGAATGGTTAATGGCTCAGTTAGACTCTGTACGCACTGATACTATTAAGATGGTTGAAACCATCATCTGGGAGTATAGTCTTGACGGAAAGAACTTCAGAGATATAGCTATTCCTACTCCTGCTGAGGCTGTAGTATTGCGCTATAAAGCAGTGACAGAGTGTGAAGAGGATACCTTGGAGAGTAATCCATTCTACAACAGAGCTTATGGTAGTTATAAAGATACAACTGTTTGCGATTCATTGAGATGGGAAGGAAAATTATATACCGCTTCTATTAAGGATTCAGCTCTCCTCTCTCTGACTAACATGTGTGATAGTATGGCTTACTTGAATCTAACCGTTCTGACTAATCCTACTATCTATCCTATCGCTAACTTGACCGGTACACCATTTATTAAACGCGGTCAGCCGATAAAAGTAGACGCATGGAATGCAGACTTGACAGCGAAAGTGGCAGCAGATACTGCTAACAAGGCCATTGCTAAAATCGTTACCATCGGTTGGGAGTGGAGTAAGGATGGCGTGAACTTCGAGCCACTACCGGCTACCGCTACTCCAACAGAGGCTGTTTCTATCCGCTACTTCATCGAGACCGAATGTAAGACATTGTACAGCCCTGATTTATATAATAATACTGCATGCGATTCTATTACAGAATATGTATGTGCTGAGTATAAGTTAGAACTGAACGACTCTACATACACCCAGACTACAAGAGATACTGTAATTGGTAAATCAGAAAGCAATACCTTGTGTGATAGTATCGTAATCTTGAAACTGACAGTGATGGTGGATCCTACACTCTATAAGATTCAAGACATCCCTAATAAACCAGTTATCAAGCGTGGTACACCAATTGATGTATCAAAGGCTGATGCATGGTTGAAAGAACAGTTCAAGAATGCTGATACAGAGGCAATAAAAGATGTCAAAGATGTTATTTGGGAGTACAGCCTTGATGGCGCTAACTTCATTGGTGTAGCTACTGCTACTCCAGCAGAGGCTGTAGTATTGCGCTACAAAGTAGTGACAGAATGTGGTGATGAAGTACCACCAATTGAACCAGTCCCCAACACTGCTTATGGTACTACTGACACTACTGTGTGCTATGAGTACACTTGGGAAGGAACTCCTTACACCGTATCTACACAGACTGAGAAGACTATTAAGCTTCCTAACGGTTGCGATAGTATTGCAAGTCTGAAACTGACTATCAAGACTGATCCTACTTATGTGAAACTTACCTCTTTGACCGGTACACCAGTTGTTAAACGCGGTCTGCCGATAGGTGTAGACGCATGGGAAAAACAAATTTTGGATAAGATTAATGCTGAGATAGCTGCTACTACTGCTACCAGAGTTACTTGCAAAGGACTCAACTGGGAGTGGAGTAAGGATGGCGTGAACTTCGAGCCACTACCTACTACTGCTACTCCAACAGAGGCTGTTTCTATCCGTTACTCTATCGTTACAGAGTGTAACGCCGGACTAACAGAGCCGGGTGACAAATACAATAGTACCGCACGCGATACATTGGTAGTAAAAGAATGTAACTACTATACATGGGATGCAAATGATTCATTGTACACCGTAAGTACACAGGATTCAATCATCATTACACCATCTGCTACCAATAGTAAGTGTGATAGCGTTTCTTACCTCAATCTCACTATTGGTAACCCATTGGTGCAGAATCTGGAAGCAGTATCCAAGTATGGTAATCGTCTCTTGATGGTTAACCTCAATACTATCAACGCTACTACTTCATGGAATCTTGACGCCGTAACAGGTGCGCAGTATGTGAAGTGGTATCAGGTAGCTGATCCTGAGGATGTACAGGTAGGCGAAGGTTATTATTTGACGAAGGAAGATGGTGAGCCATTTGTAGGAGAATACTATGCAATCATCTCTATCCCTTCAGATAATGAATGTGGTCTCTTGGGATACACCAACCATCTGGTATGCGAGGCACCGGCTGCAGCACCAATGCTCATGCCGTCAATGGCACGTCCAGAAGAGACGATAACCATTTACAACCTCGATCCGATGAAGGAGACTATCATCCGCGTATATACTACAGAAGGATTGATGGTTAGCAACTACACAGTTTCAGGACAAGAAACATTCCAAATTACTGCAAACGCAGAGAATGGATTCTATCTCGTGGAACTCAATAGCGAGGATATGAAATCAACCTTACGTTACATTGTTAAATAATTATAGGAGGTAGCACAATGAAGACAATTAAATCAATTCTAATTGCAGCCACCCTGATAAGTGCATCTGCCGTGTCGACTATGTCGGCACAGCAGGCTGCTGCACAGTCAACTGAACCTACATTCAATGTAGAATTAGGAGATACAGTGATGATTAATCGCGAGTGCGAGCGCTATCTGACAGGAGAGCGTATGTCTCTGTGGGTTTACGATGTAGAACACATTGTTAAGCAGCTGGGAACCAAACGCTTTCCAGAAGGTGTGATGCTTGATAACGGCAATGGAGGTATTCGCTCTTGGGTATGCCAAGAGTGTATAGGTCCCGTTGCGCCTAAAGCAGAGCAACCTGCAGAGCAACCTGCTGAACAACCAGTAGAGAAACCAGCGGAAACTCCTGCAGAGACTCCTGCAGAAACACCCGCAGAAACACCAGTAGAGGAACCTGCACAAGAGGTTGAGCAACCTGCAGAGCAACCTGCAGAGCAACCTGTTGAGGAACCTATACAAGAACAAACTAAAAAAGATTATAACCGCTTCACTATCGGTGTGCGTGGCGGTGCCGCTTCATTACTGCACAGCGTAGTGAAAGGTGATTGGATCTGCGGCGGAGACGCATTACTTGACCTCCAATATGCGCATTATTGGACTAAAGAAAATCGTCCGGTGGACTTAGGTCTCATCGTCGGAGTAGCCGTAGGATACTCACAAAGTGGTATGAAAGCAGCTGTAGATACAACCTATACTGCTAATACCACAGATGGAGCTATTGACTATAC
>JAZNQB010000176.1:0-1834 GCA_045589995.1 Paludibacteraceae bacterium | reverse complement strand
TGCGATGAGCCCAACTCGGGACTAGACCCGAAGACCAGTTTGGTGATTGACCAACTGATACAAGACATTACGCAAGAGTATAATATTTGTACTATTGTGAACAGCCACGATATGAACTCTATTATGGAGATTGGAGATAATATCGTGTTCCTGCGCAATGGCGTGAAAGAGTGGCAAGGTAGCAGGCACGAGATATTCCATGCAGAGAATGAGGCGTTGAATGACTTTGTGTTTGCGAGTGAGTTGTTTAAGAAAGTGAAGAGCGCTGCGCGCTCCGTTTAGAGGAAAGAGAAATGAAACGACTATTATTGATATTGGCGATTGGTGGTGCATTGTGCGTTTGGGCGCAGCAGAAGCCAGCACGAGTGCCCGCATACAAGGGCGTGATAGAACGAGTACAACCGAACGGCGACACCGTGTATGTGCGTTTGCATGGCGATGAACGCAAACATTGGATGACGCTGGAAGACGGCGTGACACTCGTGAAAGAAAACAAAAAGGGATATATCTGCTACGCAAAGAAAAAGAAAGACGGAAGGATTGTGGCGACATGCAGAAAAGTGAAACAATCGAAGCGATTGTAGTTTAGAGGACGGCGCTAGACGCCTACAGTTTAGAGTTTAAAGAAAAGATGAATATGAAAAAAATAGGATTAATAGCAGTATTGAGTGTGATGGTATGCTCGGCATGGGCTATACCTGCACGCAGAGGTGGAATCATAAAAACACAACCAGATGGTAGTCAAATCACCGTATATCAACATGGTGATGAGCATTTTCGTTGGATGACCAATGCGAAAGGCGAGTGGCTAAAAGTGGATGAAAATGGATTTTACCAAGTGACGGAAGCATTGAGTGCAGAAGAGATAAGAACCAAACAGATGGCAGCACCCAGTCGTGTGGCACAAGCACAAAAAGTGGCTACTCCGCTGAACATAGCTCCTCGCGGATTGGTGATATTGGTAAATTTTACCGATGTGGCTTTTACGACGGATAAGGCAGAAATGGATAGTATGCTGATTGGCAAGAACTATACAAGAGATTATTCGTATAACTACGGAGGTAGAAAGTATTTTGTAACATCAGAGGGCTCTGCTTGGAAGTATTTTCATGACTCGTCCAATGGACAGTATAGTCCACAATTTGATGTGGTAGGTCCAGTGACGGTGAGCAAGAATATGGCATACTACGGCAAGAATAATGCATATACTGATTTTGACAGTGCTCCTTGGACTATGGTGAAAGAAGCATGTCAATTGGTGGACGATAGCGTGGATTTTAGTCTGTATGATAATGACAAAGATGGTTATGTGGATTTTGTGTATGTGATTTATGCTGGCTACGGCGAAGCAGACGGTGGAGAAGAGAATACCATTTGGCCTCACTCATATTGGCTCTTGGATGCAGGAATTACCTGTAAGGTGGATGGTAAGTATGTGGACTTGTATGCCTGTGGCAATGAGTTGGACTATTTCAGCAATCAACACACCGGTATTGGTACTTTCTGCCACGAATTTAGCCACGTGTTAGGATTGCCTGATTTATATACGACAGAAGGTCAAACACATAAAACTTTGGGTAGTTGGGACATTTTGGACTATGGTCCATACAACAATGACATGAACACACCACCTGCTTACTCAGCATATGAACGATTTATGATGGGATGGATGACACCACGAGTGATTGTAGATGCGGAGAACGTAGAGTTGGAAGAGTTGCAAGAGAGCAATAGTACCTTGCTGATTTCGACCAGCGATCAACACAATCTGAAAGGTAACGACCCTAGTCCAACGACCTTTTATCTATTGGAAAACCGTCAACAAGTAGGTTGG
>JAZNQB010000175.1:0-10577 GCA_045589995.1 Paludibacteraceae bacterium | reverse complement strand
GCTACGATCCGACTTGGATGCGCAAGCACTATAGACCTGAACGGATGGTTGTTTTCTGCCAAGGCAACATCCGCCCAGAGCGCTTCTTTCGCTTAGCAGAGAAAGAGTTTGGTCACTTAAAATCAACTCTAATCCCGACAGTCACCCGACAGTCACCCGACGGTCAACCGACAGACAGCTATGCGGCCACCTACACCAGACACACCCATCAGGTCCACGCTATGCTCGGCGGAAAAGCCTACCCTTTAGGCCACGAACGCCAATTGGCTATGTTTCTGCTTAATAATATTCTCGGTGGGGGTAGTCTCAATAGTCGTCTCAATCTTAGTTTGCGTGAAAAACGCGGATTAGTCTATACCGTTGAATCGACTTATACGCCGCTCAGCGACACTGGGTATTGGTGCGTGTATTGGGCTTGTGAGAAAGAGCATTTCCAACAATGTATGTATGTAGTGGAGCAAGAGTTGTATAAACTGCGGACCACTCCACTCAGCCAAACAGGACTCAAGAAAGCCCTACTGCAACTACGCGGACAGATGGCTATTTCTGCACAGAACCAAGAGAATAGTGCCCTGAGCATGGCCAAATCTATGCTCTATTATGGGCGTGTACCGCATTGGACAGAGACATTCAAGAAAATAGAGCAAACTACCACTTTGCAACTCCAAGAGGTAGCTAATGAATTGTATAATCCACTTTACAATTACATTTTGACATACAAATAAGGAAAAATGAGTTATTTTGCTCTATTTTTGCTATTTTTTGATATTCAAATGTTACAAAACACAATTTCTTGCTGTTTTTAAGCACTTTTTCTGCAAAATATTTGCTCATATCACAAAAAAGTTGTACCTTTGTGCACTTTTTCGTGCTATGCGCGTGATGTAGGCGTACATATACCTTACATATTATATAATATAATAATAGCACCTAAACGGCAACAATATTAATTAAACATAACAAACAATGAAGAAGATTTTTACACTTTTGTTTCTTGTGCTGAGCGTCAGCCTTTTTGCTCAGCAGCAGGTAAGTGGTGTGGTTGTTGATGGCAATGGCGAGCCCGTTATCGGCGCGAGCGTCCAAGCCAAAGGCACTACACAAGGAACTATCTCGGATTACGATGGTAAGTTTGAGATGAATGTTCCTGAATCGGTAAAAACACTGGTCATCAGTTTCGTAGGTATGGCTACCCAGGAAGTGGCAGCAGGCAAGAACCTCAAGATTGTGATGACAGAGAACACCGAAGTTATTCAAGAGATTGTCGTAACCGGTTATGGTAATGTAGCGAAGGGCGCTTATGCCGGTTCTGCTCAAGCCGTAAAGGCAGAAGACATTGAGAAGAAGAACCCATCTGACATTACTAAGGCTCTCTCTGGAGAGGTGGCTGGTGTACAAGTGGTAACCTCCAGCGGTCAGCCTGGTGAAGTAGCGGATATCATTATCCGTGGTATCGGTTCTATCTCTGCTAATAAAGCTCCACTGTATGTAGTGGATGGTATTCCATTGGACGCTGGTTCTATCAGTTCTATTGACCCGGGTGACATCGCTTCTACTACTATTCTGAAGGACGCAACAGCTACTTCTCTTTATGGTAGCCGTGGTGCGAACGGTGTGGTATTGATTACCACCAAGAAAGGTAGTTCTAACGGCGACGAAGGTAAGATTGAGATTGATGTAAAAGCTGGTGCCAACATGCGTTTGCTGCCTATGCATGATGTGATTGAGAGTCCGGAAGATTATATTGTAATGGCATGGCAGAGTTTGTACAACCAACAACGCTATATCAACAATCGTTCCGAGCAGCAATCTGTTACCTATGCAAACAATAATTTGTATGGAATAAATGGTCTCCCAACTATCTACAATTTATGGAACAAATCTGGTTCTAAACTTATTAATCCTTATGACAGATCAGGTAAAGTAAGTCCTACTTTTGACTACGAGAATGTACAGCGACTCGCCGCTTACGAAAACATGGAGAGTTGGTACAACGCCTTGTTTAACAATGGATTGAAGGCAGAAGCAACCGCTAAGATTTCTGGTGGTGATGAGAAACTGAACTACTACACTTCATTCGGTTACCTCAAAGATGAAGGTTACTACACCTCTTCAGACTTCCAGCGTTTCAACACTCGTGCCAACATCAACTATCAGGCCAAGAAATGGCTGAAGGGTGGATTGAATATCCAATACTCATATGCTAAAGTGAACAATCCTGGTCAGACTGACGCCGCTAATAATGGTTTTGCTTTCGTAAACCAAATTCCTCCTATTTTCCCTGTTTATGTACATGATGCCGAGGGTAACATTGTGATGGACCCAAGAACAGGCCGCAAGATGTATGACTACGGAAATGGTGGCCGCGAGAATGTTGGTCAAGAAGGTGGTCGTCCATATGCCTTTGGTATCAACCCTGCCGGTGCATTAGAGTGGGACAAACAGATTTTTGTCAACCACCAAACTATGGCTAATGCTTTCTTGGAGTTTAAGCTCTATGAGGGATTAAAGTTCACCGTGAATGCAGGTGTGCAGTACATGAACCAACGCGTCAATACATTAACAAACCCCTACTACGGTGATGCAGCAGGTATTGGTCGTATCGCCAACACGCAAGTCAACTATTTAGCTTTCACCAGCAATCAGTTGTTAGAGTACAATAAGACCTTCAACGAGCACACTATCCGCGCGATGGTAGGTCACGAGACAACATATTTCACCTACAATTATCAGTATGGTTACAAGAAAAACATCGTATTGGACAATGTAGGCGAATTGAGCAACGCTGTAAGCATGGATGCGGTAGAAGGTTATGCTCGTACGAGCACCTTGGAGTCTGCGTTGGCTACCGTAACATATGACTACGATGGTCGTTACTTGATTACCGCTAACTATCGTGCTGATGGTTCAAGTAAGTTTGCTAAGGGTCACCGCTGGGGTCATTTCGGTTCTGTAGGTGGTGCTTGGAACTTCACCAACGAGAGTTTCATGAGTGACTACAAGGATTGGATTAAGAATGGTAAACTTCGTTTAAGCTGGGGTGTATTGGGTAACCAAGACATTGGTGATATGTTGTTTGCTGACCAATATACGATTGAAAATGTGAATGGCGAGAAAGCATATGCATGGGCCTATAAAGGTAATCCTGAGTTAACGTGGGAGCGCACTTCTACTATTGACCTCGGTTTGGAATTCTCTGTGGCTAAATACTTGGATGTTGAGTTTGACTATTTCTACAAGAAGACCGACAACATGCTCTTCCCACGCTATGTGGCTCCTTCATTGGGTTACAGCGGATACTATGTAAACGACGCAGCGATGGAGAACCAAGGTATTGAGTTCAACCTCAAAGCACACTTGGTGGATACTCGTAATGTGAAGTTAGACCTCCGTTTGAATGGCGGTTACTATCGCAATAAGATGCTCCAGATGCCTATTGACGGTTATGACGAGAATGGCGAGGAGATGCGTCAAATCATGTCCGGCGGTATGTCTGTTGGCCACTCTGTTGCAGACTGGTACATGCCACATTACGAAGGTGTTAACGAAGAAGGTGAAGCCACCTACACCGCATACTACGATGCCAATAAGGGTAATTTCGGTACCACTTCAGCAGACCTCATCGCAGAGGGAGAGACGGGTGACAACTACATTGCTTCCGTATATGAGTACAAGCTTAAGAACCCTAACGCAGATATTCAAACCACAAGCGTAAGTGGCAGATATTCCAACTATGCTGGTAGCAACTACACAGGTAAGAGCTTTATGCCTGACTTAGATGGTGGTTTCGGTATTGACCTTGAGGCATATGGTGTGACACTGAGCATAAGCTGCGCATACCGCATCGGTGGTTATGGATATGATAACCAATACGCACTCTTGATGCACAGCGATAATATCGGTAGCATGAACTGGCACAAAGACATCATGAATTCATGGACAGAAAACAACACAAAGACCGATGTTCCTCGTCTATCTAACGGAAATGACTTGTATGCAAACATGGGTTCAGACCGCTTCTTAACCAGCAACTCATACTTGAGTTTGAATAGTATCAACTTAGGTTATAAGTTCCCTAAGAAACTGATTGAGAAAATCAAACTGAATAACTTGCAGATTTGGGTAGCTGCAAACAATTTAGCGATTGCTACTGCTCGTAAGGGTTACAACCCAATGATGTCAGTAGACGGTTCTAACGGCTATAACGACTACTCTCCATTATCTACCATAATGGGCGGTATCAAAGTTCAATTCTAAATCACAGGAGGACAGAACAATGAAAAAGATACAATATTTATTTGCAACACTGATATTGGGAATCGCACTCACTTCTTGTGGTGACGCATTCTTGACACAATACCCTGAAGGAGGCACATTGCTGCAAGAGCAATACGAGACACTACCAGACAACCTCAAAGGTTCCATCATGGGTATCTACTCCAAGATGTACGAGTACGGTGGAGATCACGACGCATTCGCTCAACGCGCTATTGATATGTTTGGCGACATCCAATCTGGCGATATGGCAATGAAAAAGAGCAACTATGGTTGGTTCGAAGTATATGAGCGCGGTTATTTCTATGCATACGCCCGCAGCTATATATGGTCATATTATTATGAAATGATAAACCTCATCAACCTCTGTACCATGGCGGTTGAGGCAAACTCAGAAGCTATACAGCAAGGCATTGCAGAGCCTGATAGCATCACCGACAATATTGCTCTGCAAGGCTACTACTATGGTCAAGTATTGGCACTTCGCGGATGGGCTTATGCAGGATTGCTCAATTATTATTGCAACCCAATGGATGCACTTGAGAAACCGATGGACGAAGAGTTAGCCATCCCTGTCTATACAGAGACTGAAGTAAAGAATGGAGCTCTTGGTGCTCCGCGTTCTACTGTAGCAGATGTGTATGGACGCGTGTATGAAGACTTATCCTTGGCTATTGACCTCTTAGAAACCTATGGACCACTCAATCAACGTGCATCCAAATTGGAGGTAGATGCTGATGTGGCTCGCGTAATGCTCGCCTATGCAATGCTCAACCATGGTAACAAGGACATCATTATTGTTGGTGAAGACAGTGAAAATCCCAAGAATGCATACCAGATTGCATTAGAGATGGCAGAAGCCGCTATCAAGAATGGTAAGTATCCAATGATGAAACAAGCAGAGTTAACAGAAACAGGTTTCGCTGATGTAAACGCAGCTAACTGGATGTGGGGACAAGATGTAACCGTTGAGACAACTAGTGCACTCGCTTCATTCTTCGGACAAGTGGATATTCACACCTATAGCTATGCACAAGCAGGTGATACCAAAGCTATTGATAGCAAGCTCTATGAGGAGATCACCAAAAATGCATGGGATGCGCGTATCAATTGGTTCCGCTCTGGTGATGACAAAAATTTTCCATACGTCCCAGACGGCAAGTTCTACTGTCCACGCACACGCCACACAACTGCAGACAGCCAAGTGGATCGTGATTGGCTGTGTGATAACATCTTCATGCGTATAGAGGTAGCTTACCTGATTGCAGCAGAAGCAGCATGGGCTAACGACGACTACGCTACCGCTGCTAAATGGTTGACCGAACTCTGCAACGAGCGCGTATTGGAGGGTAAAGATGCAGAATACAACACATGGACCGCTTCTCTTACCAGCGACGAGGCTATCAAGAATGCCTTGGTTTACAACTGGCGTGTTGAGATGTGGGGTGAAGGTTATGGCTTACAAACTCTCCGCCGCTTGAACAAATCAGTTACACTGGGCGAGAACCACATAAGTCGTGCTAATGCGAAAATCTCAATAGAAGGAGAAGATGGCGAGATGTTCCAATGTGAGATTCCGACCTCAGAAACACGTTATAACCCATATTTGGCGACAACGAATCTCAAACATAAAAACGAATAATAAATTCAAAAGAATAGCATTACAATAAAACAAATAATTCATTTTATTAACTCAAAACACAATCGTTATGAAAAAAACATTGAAATTTTTTGTGATGGCTTTTGCAGCATTAGCTTTCATGGGCTGCCCTAATGGAAACCAGGGAAACAAATCAAACCTGACAGGTCTTTCATTCAAACCAACAGAAGTAAGTATGATGGTTGGCGACACAGTGCGCCTTGTTTTATTGGTAACCCCAGAAGAAGCAACCATTCCTGAAGATGTTGTATTTGAATCATCTGACACATCCGTTGTTCAAATCGTTGACAACAGAGTTAACATCGCTGCTGTAGGAGTAGGCTCAGCTAATGTTACCGCTACTTATGGAGACCTCAAAGCAGTTTGCTCTGTCGTTGTTGATTATTACGAAGCATTCTGGGCTCCAAGCAGTACTATTTACTACTTCCCAAGCACAATGTCTGAAAGCCCAGTAAGTGACACTGTCATCCAATACGAGACCGCTAAAGCTACTTACGACTGCCAATTATACACTGTTCAATTGTGCATTCCAAGTGCTATAGATGCTGTTTCATACGGAGAGCCAGGTGTAGGACACTTCATCTTTGCTACTGCTACTGTTCCTTTCATTGTAAATTCAACAAGTGGTGAATTTATTGGCGAGCCATGGGATCTTCTCTTTGGCATCGTTCCAGAAGATAAAGTTTACTCTACTGAATTTGGTGCTCCTGCTGGTTCTTTAGATCCTGCTATCATCGGTCCAGTATGGCAATCATATTTTGAAGCTTATGCTGCAGGACAACAGCCTTCATTTGATTCAGAGACTTACTATCAAGGAGCAAAAGGCGTAAGCTTAAGAGCTGCTATGGTTACAGATGGTGGAATTTCAAGCTACCCTTGGTTCGATGCAATCGTAACAGGTGGTTATGTACAAGCAGTTCAAGATGCAGAGACTGGCGAATTAGTTGCTGATTACAAACTTAATGTTGCTTGGTGCTCTGGCTTCAGTGCTACAGGTTTAGCATATAACGAAGAAGCAACTGGTATAGACAACGCTATTGCACAACCATACGCACTGGATCTTATCCCATATAGCTACGAAAGCGGCATTTTAGGTAAACCAGCGGGCATGCCTCAAAAGAAAGCTCAAAGCAAGAAGAGCACAAAGGGCATGATTAACCATGGTGTTCCTGTTAAACTTGTTCCAGTAAAAAATATTGCTTCTAAATAATTTAGTTGCAAACTTTATTTACAATCAGGCTGCCCACTGGGTAGCCTGATTTTTATATAATTTCGTTTTTTTTCGCCTACTACTTGTATAATCCAAAAAAAATATGTACCTTTGCAGCGAAAATTATGTGACGAAAATTTCGACACACAAATTTCAACACATATTTACCGCTATAAATGAATGATTTATGAGAAATAATAGTTCCATTTCGAACCCTTTCTCTATTACCTCTTATATAGGTAAAGAGTTTTTCTGCGACCGCATCCATGAAACAGAAAACTTATCAAATGCGCTCCACAACAGACGAAATGTTACTCTAATTAGCCCTCGACGGATAGGCAAAACTGGACTTATACATCATTTATTTCAGACTATTCCGTCCAAAGAGGCGAATTGCTTTTACGTGGACCTATATAGCACAACTAATCTACGAGATTTTACTAAAGCTTTAGCTGAAGAAGTATTAACAAAACGCATTACACCATTTTCCGAACGAGTATGGAGTGAAATTACACATTTCTTCGGTTCGTTGCGCCCTGTATTTGGCGCCGACCCGATTAGCGGAATGCCACAATGTACAATTGACATCCAACCACAACGCGAAGAATGGACGCTACAACAAATATTCGCATATTTAGAAAAGTCAGATATACCTTGCTATATTGCCTTAGATGAGTTCCAACAAATTACAGAATACAAAGATGTAAAAATGGAAGCTCTACTGCGCACTCATATTCAACAACTAAACAATGTACGCTTTATCTTCGCCGGTAGCAAGAAACATGTTATGACACAGATGTTCGCCTCAGCGAAACGCCCTTTCTACAATAGCACACAGATTATGAATATTGAGGTGATAGAAGAAAGTGCATACTATGCTTTTGCATCCAAACATTTTTCTATGCACCACCAACAAATAAGCAAAGAGACATTTCACGAAATGTATATATTAGTAGATGGCTATACATGGTATATGCAAGTTCTACTAAATAGACTCTATCAAGAGAATTATCCCATCATTGAATATAACACTATTTTAAGCACTCTCAATCAACTACTACAAGAGTTCACCCCAGCCTTCCAAATGTATTGCCGCCTTATCACAGAGCGTCAATTACAAGTACTACATGCTATAGCCAAAGAGGGAGCGGTAAAAGAAATTGGTAGTAATGCATTCCTGCAGAAACACCAACTCAGTGCATACAGCACAGTACGTAGCGCAATTCTTAACTTAGCAGAAAGAGAATTACTCTACCAAAAAGATGATGGCAGTTATATAATTTATGATAAATTCTTTGCCATTTGGCTAAAAGGGAATTAATTTTTTATACAATGCTTGTATAATCCAAAAAAAATGCGTATCTTTGCAGCCTAATTTGGAAAAATACACACTTATGAAAAAAATACTATCTATTCTTTCTCTATGCTTATTCAGCATGAGTATATTTGCGGTCATTGCTACTCCAGAGCCAATCGAAGTGACCCAACCAGACGGAAGCACACTGACTGTGAAGTTAGTGGGCGATGAATTCCATAGTTACTACACCACTTTGGATGGCACACCACTCCGTCGCACTGCGAGTGGAAAGTTCGTCCAAGACGCATCAGTAGTAGAGATGCCATCACAAGCCCGCAAAGCACGTCAAGCAGCGCAGAAATTGAATTACGACCAGAACTTCCCTCTTAGTGGTTCGCCCAGAAGTGTCGTTATATTGGTTAATTTCGCGGATGTGAAATTTAAATACGCCAAAGAGGATTTTGAAAAAATGCTCAATACCCCAGGCTACAAAGAGAACAATGGTGTGGGCTCAGCACGAGACTACTTCATCGGCTGCTCCGATAGCCTTTTTGCGCCTATTTTTGACTGCTATGGTCCTGTAACCCTGAGCAAAAAACGCGAATACTACGGTTCTAACAAAGGAGGAAATAATAACGCGCATGCAGACCGAATGGTAGTAGAAGCATGTAATCTGGTGGAAGAGAGCGGAGTGGATTTTAGTCAATATGACACCAATAATGACGGTCGCTTAGACAATGTATTCATCTATTACGCTGGTCACAATGAAGCAGAAGGCGCAGATGCAAACACTATTTGGCCGCACCGCTTTATCGTAAGCACAGGCGAGCAAGTGAGTGGTAAAACGATATATGACTACGCTTGCACATCCGAGTTACGCGGAAACGCAGGTACAGCAATGTGCGGCATCGGCACTTTCTGCCATGAGTTTGGTCATGTGCTCGGTTTGCCCGACTACTACGATACCGACGACAAAGATGCCAATCGATATACTATTGGCAACTGGGATATTATGTGTAGCGGTAGTTATAATGGTAACGGCAAGACACCTCCTACTTACACTGCAGGTGAGCGTTTCCAGTTAGGTTGGCTCAAGCCTATTCAACTCAAAGAGGCAGGTCCTTACACGCTGGAGCCATTAGCAACCAGCAACACGGCATACCTCATTGCTAACACAACCCACGACCTGAAGTGGCCCAGTACACCAAATGAATACTGGCTATTAGAAAACCGGCAGCATGTAGGTTGGGATACTCCTTCATCTGCGTTACCCGGCACAGGTCTAATAATCTGGCACATCAACTACAATGCCACCGCATGGGCAACCAACTCACCCAATAACGGCACACCGCTACGTTATGACTTAGAAGAGGCTGGTGGTCCGAAAGGTTACTCATCCAATAGCGACCCATTCCCAGGCAACTATAAAGTAACCCAATTCACACCTATCATGCATGACGGAACTATGGTGGAGCAACCACTCTTGGATATCGCACAGGACGGAAAGAACATCGTTTTCACTTTCAAGTCAAGCGAGAAGTTCTTCTTCCTCCCTACTCCTATGCCTACCATAGAAAGTACCTATAACACAGATACTAAGAAAGCCTATACACCCGCCTACGCTATGAAAGTGATAGGTAATCAATTAGAGCCCGGTAGTGTAGCTACTCTCAGCATCAGCGGTTCCGGATTTGCTCTCTCCTTAGATAGCATTAACTGGCGCACTTCTCTCGAGGTAACCGTAGGTGCAGACTCCACATTAGAAGTACCTTATTATGTGCACTACGCACCGCGCAAGCAAGTATGCGACATGCAACGCGGCACCATCACTATCCGCCATGCAACAGCTGTAGGCACACAAACCGTATTAGGAACCAGCCCACGCCCTATTCTAATTGACGCACCACAGATATCCGTTATCAAAGAAGTAACCCCCACTTCATTCAAAGTAAAGTGGATACCCGAGCAAGATGCCGAAGAATACTATATCACACTCTACCATATGGAAGAAGGCGAAGAATCCACTATGGAGAGTTTTGAGGAATTTGACAACGAAACCGCCATACAAGAAGCAGGCTGGAAGTCCACATTCTTCCGCACTACCACTAAAGCTAAATCAGACGGCTTCAAGTCTG
>JAZNQB010000174.1:0-2657 GCA_045589995.1 Paludibacteraceae bacterium | reverse complement strand
CTAATAGTGTAACAAGTATTGGAGAGGGTGCTTTCTCTACTTGCTCTTCTTTAACCTCTATCACTATCCCTAATAGCGTAATAAGTATTGGAAGCAGTGCTTTCTATAATTGCACATCATTAACCTCTGTCACTATCCCTAATAGCGTGACAAGTATTGGAGATGGTACGTTCTATGATTGCTCTTCTTTAACCTCTATCACTATCCCTAATAGCGTAACAAGTATTGGATATTGGGCTTTCTGTAACTGCTATAGTTTGACATCTGTGACGATTGGCAACAGCGTCACAAGCATTAGAGAAAATGCTTTCTATGATTGCTTTTCTTTGACCTCTATTTATATACCTTGCGGGACATTAGACGCATATAAGAACGCTGAAGGATGGTCGGATTATGCTTCACTAATAAGATATGCTCCATTATCATACAAAATTTCCACACACGCAAAAAATGGAAATGTTGATGTCGCAAGTTTAGGGAATTATACTACTTGCGACACGGAACCTTATTATAAACTGACAGCCGTTCCGAACTATGGTTATCATTTTGTTCAATGGAATGACGGTAATACAGATAACCCGCGTACAATTATTTTGGCAAGCGATACCTCTTTTACTGCTGAGTTTGCTCATAATCCTATTATTACTTATGTATATAATTCTCAAATGGGTACTGTGTCTGGCCCGACAATAACCACTACCGGAGTTGCAGTCGAATACATTACCTTTAACGCTACGCCTAATTATGGTTGTCACTTTGTACAATGGTCGGATGGCTTGAAAGACAATCCGCGTATTGCGCAGATAACCCAAGACACCACCTTTACGGCAGAGTTTGCGTATGACCGCGTGGGGACCTGCGGAAAAGACTTGGCACTTGTTTGGTCGTACGACCCGAACTCCAAAGTACTGACTATCGGCAATGCCGGCGAGTTTACGGAGAATATGCGATTTGGCGTGGAAGCACCGAACGAAATGGAAGAACTGGTTATCGGCAACTCCGTCACAGCTATCGGAGAGAACGCTTTTGCAGGTATCAGCACATTGAAGAAAGTGACCATTGGAGAGGCCGTGAAGACAATTCATAACAACGCATTCTATAACTGCGTGAACCTCGAAACGATCTTCAACTACCGCCCGACGCCTACCAATGCGTACAGCACCGCTTTTGACGGAGTGGACAAGTTTGAATGCAAACTGTATGTTCTGCCGAGTTCGATTGATATGTACAAGAATGCTTCTGTTTGGCGAGATTTCTATTACACCTATGCCATCGGAGCCGAAGAAGCAACCGTGACCACAAATAATGTAACCGTAGAGCCGCAGGACAATGCAGCAACACTCACCTGGCCGACTTCAGAGAATGCAGCCACTTATACGATTGAGATAACCAAAGACGGTGAGGTGTTCTGCACGCTCATCTTTAATGCCAACGGTCAGTTGACAGGCATTGCTTTTGCGCCTTCTCGCGACGGACAGGCACATGCTCCGGCAGCCATTATGACCGCAAACGGTTTACAATTCACAGTAACGGGACTCAATAGTAATACTCAATACGGCTATAACTTGACGGCCAAGGATGCCAATGATCAAACCGTCGCCACCTATTCCGGTAGCTTTACCACGACAAGCGAAGGTATTGCGACAGGAGTAGAGGAAGTATCCTCTTCCCTTCATGGAGGAGACAGAGGTAGGCTAATTCTCCATAACGGCACAATCTTCATCCTCCGCAATGGTAAAACCTACACCATGCAAGGACAAGAGGTAAGGTAAAACTCTGTTTCACATTTGAGATTTATAATTTCAAATTTCTGATTTAATCACACGGGCGGCTCATTCATCGAGTTGCCCGTGTGTTGTGTCCAGATAATCATAAATATATTGCTAAAGCACCTTATGAGTGCCGAAAATGTGTAAAAGTATACAAAATCGGGCACACGCATTAGCGGTGGAAGTCTCGCCTCCTATACAAACCATTATAATCCGTCTCTCCGTGTATGTTTTTCCATGAACAATCTGCAATATAACGGCAGCTTATTCAGTATCCCTCTTCCGTTGGCAGATTGGACTATGAAATTAATAGATCTGGCATAGTTCTCTATATCACTGGGATTTTTGCATCCTATCTCCTACGATGCAAAAAAAATGAAAAAAATGAAAAAAGTTGCAAAACAGGTGATAGATTTTGCAACTTTTTTGACTATATATAGAGGGGCATGGATATTTAAGAGTAATAGTGGCTTGAGAGTGAAGGAGTGCGACGGAACGCACTCCGAGTGAAGTGCCCGAATAGTCCCCACTATGAGGACAAGCACGAACATAGAACAAAAGATTGACAGCTACAATTTGGCGAGACGAAATGGGGACCCCGCAAATTTCAATTTGTGGGGAGAGCGGAGGCAATGGTCGCACTTGCCAATAAGCAGAGCGGTTTGGCTCTTGCGATCCATTTGCCGAACGCGAATCTTAATAATCGGAAACTTTTGAGGGCGAAAAGAGGCGATTTTCGGCGTGCTATCGTCCCGTATGTGTGCCGTATCCGTCCCGTATGTCTCTCATTCCGCTTAGCATTCTCCACCGTTCGCATCTCGTTCGCATCCTGAACATCACAATAGGGTGCACGCAGGATACATGCAGGGTTTTTCAGTCCATTCACGG
>JAZNQB010000173.1:0-2531 GCA_045589995.1 Paludibacteraceae bacterium | reverse complement strand
GACACTTTCTCCTACTGGGTGATGGGAATCAATGCTTTCTTGCTCGTCATGGCATTCATCCTTATTGGTAATGAATTTGGGGCTAAAACAGTCTATACAGCCATGATTTTAGGACCGCTTACACAGTTGTGTGACCGTATTTATCCTTACACCAACTTGACACACAAAGTGATAGAAGCGCCTGAAGTGCTCGCGCAACTACAAGCAGGACAAACAGTACTCGATGCCAATGGGAACCCTTATTTGCTCAATAGAGCAGGGGAAGTAATGATGCAAGTCAGGGATTCCGTCATGAGCGGAGGAATAGGTATGGGAGATGTATGGTTCGACCTCTTATGCTTCGTACTCCTCCTTAGTGCTTGTCAGGCAGTGCTATTCCGCATCAATGCCTCTACCGGAGGATTAGATATATTAGGAAAAATAGTCAATAAATACCTCCACTTGGATATCGGCGCGTCTGTATCCTTCGCGGGAGCAATAATCTGCTGTACTGCATTCCTAATCAACGACTTCCGTATGGTAGTGATAGGATTGATAGGAACATGGATTAACGGATTAGTGATAGACTTCTTCACCGCTGCACTCAATAAGCGCAAACGCGTATGTATCATCTCCGATGAGTCGGAACGAATACGACTATTCATCATTGACAAACTTGTGCGTGGATGCTCCTTGTATCCTGTCAAAGGAGGTTATAGCAAGGATGAACGCACTGAGATACAAACGCTACTCACACAAGATGAGTTCTCTGACCTAATGGCATTCATACGCGAGAATAAGATACAAGCCTTCATCACCGCAGGCAACTGCTCAGAGGTCTATGGACTATGGTTCAAGCACCGTAAGAAAGATGGAAAGGTCGTCATCGCACCAGAGGAAGACTAAAAAAATATTCATTATTCATTATTCATTGTTCATTAATAACATGAAACCAACACTATTTATATTGGCAGCGGGAATGGGAAGCCGCTACGGAGGACTCAAACAATTAGACGGACTCGGACCGAATGGAGAAACAATAATGGATTATAGCGTCTTTGACGCACTACGCGCTGGATTTGGAAAAATCGTTTTCGTCATCCGTAAAGATTTTGAAGAGGACTTCAAGCAGAAAGTACTATCTAAATACGAAGATAAAATACCATGCGAGGTATGCTTCCAAGCCATTGATAAAGTGCCTGCAGGATGTACATACAACCCAGAGAGACAAAAACCATGGGGCACCAACCACGCTGTGCTCATGGGTAAAGATTGTATCCAAGAACCATTCGCAGTCATCAATGCCGATGATTTCTATGGACAGGACTCTTTCCGCGTTTTGGCACAATTCCTCTCTTCTGTAGCAGGAAAAGAAGGACAATACTGCATGGTGGGATACCGAGTATGCAATACCCTCAGCGAGAATGGCTCGGTGAGCCGAGGGGTATGCGCAACAGACGAAAACGGTTACCTCACCGATGTGGTAGAAAGAACGAAAATAGTACCAAAAGACGGCAAAATAGTCTTTATCGAAGCAGACGAGGAGACAGAATTGCTACCCAATACACCTGTCTCGATGAATATGTGGGGATTTACACCTGAATACTTCCAGTATTCCGAAGAAGCATTCATCCAATTCCTCGCACAGAATGGACAGGAATTAAAATCAGAATTCTATATCCCTACCGTGGTTAATCAACTCATTAGCACAGGTAAAGCAACATGCAAAGTGCTTGATACAACCAGCAAATGGTTTGGCGTCACCTATGCCGAAGATAGACCACAAGTGGTAGAGAAAATAAGTCAACTAATCCAAGCAGGAGAATACCCTGAAAAATTATTCTAATATGGCACGCATACTGGTTACTGGAGGTACAGGATATATAGGTTCACACACCGTAGTGGAGCTTATGCAGCAAGGTTACGATGTGACTATCGTAGATAATCTGAGCAATTCATCCGTAGATGTATTGGACGGCATTGCTGCTATAGTAGGGCGAAAACCTGATTTTGCAAACATAGATTGCTGCAACTTTGTGGATTTGGATCATCTCTTCACTGCTTATCCTGATATAACAGGCGTCATTCATTTCGCAGCAAGCAAAGCGGTAGGCGAATCCGTGGAGAAACCATTACTCTACTACCGCAATAATATATGCAGTTTAGTGACACTCATCGAAGTGATGAAATCACACCAAGTACAGAACTTGGTATTCTCATCCAGTTGTACCGTCTATGGCCAACCCGATGAGCAACACCTGCCTGTGGATGAGAATGCGCCCATACAAAAAGCATTATCACCATACGGCAATACCAAGCAAATAAACGAAGAGATTATTCAAGACGCAGCCAATGCCGATACTCATCTGCAAGCTACCATCTTACGATACTTCAATCCTATAGGAGCACACCCGTCTGCAATGATAGGAGAGCTCCCCAATGGCGTGCCACAGAACTTATTGCCATTCGTGACGCAAACAGCCGCTGGTCTGCGTGCAGAACTCAAAGTATTCGGCAATAACTACAATACACCAGATGGTTCGTGCATACGC
>JAZNQB010000172.1:0-4704 GCA_045589995.1 Paludibacteraceae bacterium | reverse complement strand
TCGGCTAAAGAAGTGTGGGCGCAGCTGGATGAACCGGATATGCAGGCTTGTTGGACGAAAGCAAAGGCAGAAATAGAGTGGATAAATGAGCATCGTATTCGGGTGTGGACCTTAACAGATGATGACTATCCTTATCGCTTGCGACAATGCCCGGATAGACCTCTCGTTCTCTATGGGAAAGGAAATATAAAGCATTCGGATGGCTATATACTGAGCATAGTCGGTACAAGGAGACCAACACAGAGAGGAATTGAAATAACAGAGCAGTTGGTGCGGGATCTGCATGAGAAAGTGGATAAACTGACAATAGTGAGTGGCGGAGCCTACGGAATAGATATTGCTGCGCATAGAGCAGCAATCAAATATGGTCTGCCTACTATCATTGTGCCTGCACATGGCTTGGATAGAATGTATCCTTCTGTGCATAGACGCGAAGCAGTAGCCTCCTTGGAGAATGGCGGCTTGCTAACAGAGTTCGTCTCTGGAACAGAACCGCTGGCGCCCTATTTTGTGCAGAGGAATAGAATTGTGGCGGGCATGGCAGATGCGGTAGTAGTGGTGGAGTCCAAAGCAAAAGGAGGCAGTCTGATTACGGCGAAGATGGCGCAGGACTATGATAGAGATATCTTTGCCATCCCCGGAAGACCAACAGATGTGCTTTCCGAGGGCTGCAATAAACTCATCCGTACCAATGCGGCACAACTGATACAAAATGCAGATGATATAATAAACTTCATGGCATGGAAAACAAAAGAAACACCCTCTCAGCCTATACAGACACAGATGGTGGAGCTTTTTGACGAACTTACTTCCTCTCAGCAGGCTATCATCCGAAAACTCCAAAATGCAGAGGACGGAATGCATGTAAATCTCATTGTGATGGAGACAGCACAGCCCTACGGAGAGGTGGCTTCGGACTTGTTATTATTAGAAATGCAGGGCTGGGTGAAAGCCTTACCGGGTGGAATTTATCGCTTTATAAGATAAAAAAGAGGAATAATCTCTCTTTTTCTTGCAAAATCAAAAAAAAAGTAGTACCTTTGCAAACTGAAATTTTAATAACGCGTTATATATGAAAGTTTTTCTTAATTATTTGGGAATAATCATGCTCTTGTTGGGCGTGATATGTCTGGTTGTGTATAAGTTGGTACTGCCAGAAAACGGATTGCTCATTGCTGGTATCGTTTTAGAGGTAGTAGGTATATTAGCATATATCATTATCAATAAAAAACTCAACTAACGCATGGATGTTCCTTCCGTAGATAACGAGTTAGAACAACCAAGCGAGGCTCATTCTTCTTATAAGCCACAAGGCAGTCATAATGATAAGGTGAAATATCACCTGACAGGCATGTACCAGGATTGGTTTCTGGATTATGCCTCGTATGTCATCCTTGAGCGTGCTGTCCCCGCTATAGACGATGGATTGAAACCGGTCCAGCGCCGCATACTGCATGCTATGAAGTGTGTGGATGATGGCAAAATGAACAAGGTGGCAAATATTGTCGGCCAGACTATGCAGTATCACCCACATGGCGATGCTTCTATTGGTGATGCACTCGTGCAGCTCGGACAAAAAGATTTGCTTATCGATTGCCAAGGTAACTGGGGAAATATACTCACAGGTGATGGCGCTGCCGCACCGCGTTATATAGAGGCGCGGCTCAGTAAATTTGCCTTGGATACAGTCTTCAATCCAAAGACTACCCAATGGATGCTTAGTTATGACGGACGAAAAAAAGAACCGGTACATCTTCCGGTGAAGTTCCCATTGCTCTTGGCACAAGGAGTGGAGGGTATTGCCGTCGGACTGAATTCTAAAATCCTACCACATAATTTCAACGAGTTGTGCGATGCCTCGCTATCCTATCTCAAAGGACAAGAATTTCAGCTTTATCCCGATTTCGCCACAGGAGGAGTCATTGATGTTACACGCTATAATGATGGCGAAAGAGGAGGGCAAGTTAAGATTCGCGCAAAGATTCAAAAAGCGGATGATAATAAAACGCTTGTTATCACCGAGATACCTTATGGTACCACTACATCCAAGATAATAGATACTATCCTCAAAGCCAACCAAAAAGGCAAGATAAAAATTAAGAAGATAGATGATTTTACTGCAGATACAGCAAGGATAGTAGTGCAGCTCGCACCAGGGTCGTCTTCTGACAAAGCCATTGATGCACTTTACGCCTTCACAGACTGTGAAATCAATATCAGTCCCAACTGCTGTGTGGTGGACGATAAGAAGCCTGTTTTTACTTCGGTTACCAATCTCCTGCGTCTCTCTACAGAGAAAACAAAAGCGCTACTCAAATGGGAACTCGAGATAGAGAAAGGCGAATTAGAGGAGAAATATTTCTATACCTCGCTTGAGAAAATATTTATCGAAAATCGTATCTATAAGCAGGAGGGATATGAGAATGCTCCTAATAAAGAGAAACTCATTCTCTTTGTCGATGAGGCTCTTGCACCATGGAAGGATAAACTGATTAGAGAAGTGCGCACAGAGGATATAGAGCGCCTCTTTGAAATCAAGATGATTCGTATCACTAAGTTCGACTCTAAAAAGGCGGACGAACTGATGAAGGAATTAGATAGGAAAATCAAAGCTTGTATCAAGAATCTCAAACATCTCAACGACTATACCATTCAGTGGTTTGAGATGCTCAAAGCTAAATATGGAGACCTCTATCCTCGTAGAACAGAGGTGCGCAATTTCGGGGCTATCAATGTCAAGGCGGTGGTAGAGAATAACGAGAAACTTTATATCAATCGTGCGGAAGGTTTTGTGGGCACGGGATTGAAGAAAGATGAGTTCTTGTTCAATTGCTCGGATATAGACGATATCATCGTTTTCCATAAGGATGGCAAGTATAAAGTAATGCGTGTGGCAGAGAAACTTTTCGTAGGTACGGATATTCTGCATATAGCTGTCTTTACACGAGGAGATGATAGAACCGTTTATAATGTGGTTTACCGGGATGGAAAAAAGGGTACTTACTTCATGAAACGCTTCAATGTTACTGGTGTGGCAAAAGATAAGGAGTATGACCTCACACAAGGCAAACCGGGCTCTAAAGTGGTTTATTTTACGGCGAACCCCAATGGAGAGGCAGAAATCATACGCATCTTGCTCAAGCCTGCTATGCATTTGAAGAAATTGGAGGTCTACAAAGACCTCAGTGAATTGGCGGTCAAGACGAGAACAGCAAGAGGTAATGTGCTCACCAAATATGATGTCAAGTCTATCACGCTCAAGCAAAAAGGCCATTCTACACTTGGAGGAAGAAAAGTGTGGTTCGATCCGGATGTGCTGCGTGTTAACTATGATGAGCATGGTGTCTATTTGGGTGAGTTCTGGGATGAAGATCGCATTCTGGTTATCACTACCGATGGTAATTATTATACTACATCTTTTGACCTGACTGCTCATTTCGAGGATAATATATTGCGAATTGAGAAATTGGATACCGCCAAGGTCTGGTCACTCGTTCAGTGGAATGGCGAGCAGAATTTCTATTATGGCAAGCGTTTCCGTATGGAAGATGCATCTGCTAAAGTGCAGTCTTTCCTTGGCGAAGACAAGGGGTCTCGTATAGCTGTCTTGTCAGATAGACAAGAGGCTATATTCAAAATCACTTTCGCAGACGATAAAAAAGAACCGCTTGAGATACGCATGTCAGATTTTATCGATGAGAAATCACCTAAGGTTAAAGGCAAACGAATCTCTACATTGGAAATCACCAAGATAGAAGATATCACGCCAGAACCAGAACCCGAGCCGGAACCAATAGAGGAAATGGAGCTGCAGGACGAACCAGAGGAGGCTCTACAACCTACACAAGATAAGACAACTGAAGAGCCAACAAAGATAGATGTCGAGGGTGTACCTATGACGATAGAAAAACCCAAAGACTCGCAGTTAGATCTCTTTTGACCTTTTGCTAAATAGTGAATACTGAGTGGTCTGTCATATTAGGAAGTCAGTCTCCGCGTAGGCGCGAACTGATGGCGGGTCTGGGAATCCCTTTCACGGCTATTACTATAGAAGCGGATGAGACTTTCCCGCCGCATCTGCAAGAAGGGGATATACCTTTGTATATATCGCGCGCGAAGGCGCACGCCTACATACCTCATCTTCTGGAGAAGCAGTTGCTTATTACGGCGGATACGATTGTTTGGTGCAAAGGGCAGATGTTAGGCAAACCCATAGACGAGGAGGACGCGGTGCGAATGCTCAAAATGCTCAGCGGCGCTACACACCAAGTCTATACGGCGGTTACCTTGGCTACCAAGGATGGCGAATTAGACTCTTTGGTGGATCGAACAGATGTCACTTTCCGTGAAATGACGGATGAAGAGATTGCGCATTATGTAGCCCATTATCATCCGCTCGACAAGGCGGGTGCATATGGGGTGCAAGAGTGGATAGGTTATACAGCATGCAGCCATTTGGATGGGTCGTACTTCAATGTGATGGGGTTCCCCACACACCGTTTATATGAGATATTGAAAAAGAGAGGCTTCGTATAGCCTCTCTTTCCTTTTATATATTAGCACTGTGCACTCTCAGGTAAGGCAAATGCTGTACAGCATGCCTAATAGCATAGTTAGTTTCACTACTTGTTGGCATGTGCGGTAATCGCTGGGTATCTTGGCTGCCCAGAGCAACCATAGAGCACCCAATAGAGGCGTCAGGAT
>JAZNQB010000171.1:0-16554 GCA_045589995.1 Paludibacteraceae bacterium | reverse complement strand
CTGTAGGGAGATTAATACTATTTTGATTTGTCATAAGAGAATCTAACCTCTTTTTGTATTTTAATTCCCTAGGGAATAATGAGTTGGCAATTTTCGCTATTCTTAACTCATTATTTTTATCTTTTTTCCCTCTATATATAACAAGAAGTCTATCATACGCATGTCTTCCTTCACTTTTTCGAGCCACATTTTGCTCGTACACTAGAATTGCCTCGTCTATTTTTCCTTGCTTCTCCAACTCAATTCCTTGGTTGTTCAGATTAGCCGTTAAAGCAATCTCGTTATCACGAGCTTCATTTTTCGCATTTTCTTTGACCGCAACTTGCCATTTCTTTTTATCAACGATGATACAAGTTTTACCTTCCTTATTTTTATATTCAATCAAATCTAAATATGTATCTGCGTCTAGACAGTAGATAGTTCTATCGTCATCAGTAATCTCTATAACAACAGAAGTTGAAGGAATAGTAACATACACTCTTTCTCCTGTAATTGAATCATATAACTCAACTCTTTCACCTACGACAGAAGGCGCAACTTGAGGTATAACTTTTGGAATAGGAACCCCATTTTTTCTATTGTTAGTTAAACTGACCTTTTTTTCTGGATAGCCCTCTACTAAAGGAGACTTTACATCTATCGTTTCGAGTCTGAAAGATTCTGTCAACTTGATATTATGCGGGAACAGATAGAAACTTTCGATTGGGTCAATAGTTCTTAAATCTAATTTGCTAAATCTATCCCTATCAAAAAGAACACTATATATGTATTGATCTTCAGTACTACCTAATTTAGCATTTTCTCTTTGCGAATAGCCAGAAATAGCAACATAATCAATTTCGGGAGTCGTATTAAAGAGTAAACTTGTAAAGAAGTAAGACATACCGCAGACACACAATGCATAATCTCTAGCTTGTTCCTTTTTCGTTTTCTGTTTGATAGATATTTTTCCACTTGCTAGAATATTTGCCTTTTCACTAGACATATCCTCTATCTCAGGAAGATCCAAGTCAAGATATAAAGTTCTATCTACAATTTCATAATTAACAGCAAAATCTGCTGGGAGTGTGATATTTTTAAGTACCTCATCAATAGATTCATAGATACCCTCTATATCAGTTCTAAGAATTTTTTCTAATCTTTTCTTTTCTACTTCACGTTTTTCTGTTTCTATGGCAATATGTTTACCGCGCTCTTCTTCCCATATTCTAACTGCATCTGCATATTGAGCGGAGAGTCGCTCTTCAACATACGCTCTCCTTTTTGCATCATTAGTCCAGAAAAATATAGAACTAATTTTACTTTCTGCTTCTGCAAGAAGTGCTTGCCTAATTTCCTCTTCCTTGGGCTTAGGAAGGGTAGATAATGTATCTGGATCTAATTTAGAGCATAGTTTATTGTATGCTTTTCTTACTTCTGCAAAATCAACAGGTTTCTCGGATAGTTTACAAATCCTTATCATTGATAAAAAAGCAGAATTTATTTCTTCTTGTTTTTCAAATAAAGCTCTCTCTAACTCTGCTTTATACTTATCAGTTCGCTTGATTTTAGCAATGAGGCTACTATCAGAAACCTTCCATCCATATGGATCATGTATTTCGACATATTTTTCTCCATTGTCATCAATAGTGATAGTAATATCATAACTGCTCAAAGGTAAAGATTTACAAGCATTATTTATGCTAGCAGATTTTGGTCCGCCAGCAATTTTAACTCTATTGTATAGTCCTGTGCCTGGTATTCCATAATTAGCATAAACACCTGTCTTACCTAAAGTAACAGATGCTCCTCGCATACCCATACTCATACTGACACCAGAACCCGAAAAGTTTAACCGGATTCCTTTACATATCCTAACGCTCTTTCTAAATCTCATACAACTGCTATTTATATTTTCTCTCCAAACTCGTTAATAATCTCTATGCTATCTCGACCATCCACAGTTTTTCCCATTGCTTTTTCTATGCAGTCGAGCAAGCAGGTGGCACGATCTTTTGTATAAGCCCAAAAGTCGTCGTTGCGTAAGAATACGGGTGTGATTTTGTGAGATAGTAGAATTGCATCTATTTCGTCATCTGTTAGACCTTTGTTTTTCATTGTAACTAAGTACTGACTTGGTAAACGCCCACCAATAGAGCGATTGCTACTTGCGTAGATGGGTGTCTTGTTGATAACACTATTCCATCTCTTTGCAGGATACCCAGCCTGAGTACATTGTACTTCAGGATAAATATGGTGAATATCTGTCTGTTCGTCAAGATAAGCAGCAATGTCCATACTCTTTCCGCTCATAAAATCGAGGGGAATATCTTTGGTAATCACCGCCATCACACCCTTATATGCAGCACTATTGCGAGTACACACCTAAAACAGTCTAAAAAATAACCTATAGACAAAAAATCTAAGTGGGCTAAGAAACGATGTTACCTGTCTACTTTCTGTTCATATAAAGCAAATCTTCTTGGTTGCGTTTATTGAGTGCTTCGGTAAAACACATTTCATTTTTAGCAAGAAACGATGCCCAAATTTCTTCTAATTTCTGTGCTTGGTCATCATTCAAAACTAAGCCAGAATGCCCTTTTGCCCAGTCAAAATCAGGAATAGCTTTTTCCAACTCCGCACATGTCATAATTGGTAGAGCATCTGGATTAAGTAATACCTCAGGTTGGAAATCCACATAGTAAGTCTCTCGCCCTTTACCAGACCAATCTTCGTCTTTATATGGTTCAGATGTGATGGTCCCGGATGCTATAATACCCGTTTGACCATACATGCCCACTTTGACCCAAAAAAAACGATCTCCCTCATGAATTTCATTCCAGTCCCAAACGGACCAGTTGTAATCAGAAAACTCATCTTCACGCAATGTGCACATATCATTTAGGTAATGCAACATAGAATAGGAAGAGAAAGCAGGATTCCATTTAAAAATAACAATTTTCATAGCATATTTTAAAAAAAAAAAATTACAATACAATACTAGACACTTCGATTACTTTGTGATTTATTTAGAGTACCATCTTAGAAATTATCTTGGATGTATCGAAGCAATTCTCCAGACAGGTACATTGAACCACGCGGAGCCATCTTTAGACCATTTTCTAAAAGATTTGGCAAAGACAAACTGGTATTTTTCGTATCCCCAGTAATACGAATATGCACTAATCGGTTATGCTTAATCACCTCATCAAAATCAACAGAATTATTATAGAATTCTCGTTCGCGCTCCATTTCTGGATTATAAGTTAAATCCGTAGCTATTACTTCAAAACGATAGCGAACAGCACTTTCTGGAGCCGAACCATACATATAGCCTTTATCTCCTACAGCGAAATTACTATATTGATTCCAATAGACATCGCCGTACTTCTTAATACAGTCATGCAAATTAAAATATTTTGTATTATATGGTATCATCCATACGCGACATTCTCCACTTTTACGTTCGGGCTCTATCGTTTTTGTTTCATGACTGAACCCTAACATTTCGCGTTTATGTACCTCGTCTATAAAAGCATCGTCCAAAAGTAATGATACATCTCTAAAGATATCCAAAGCATCTTCTGGACTAACATTAAAGAACTCACGGTTCTTCCGAATACGCAATTTAGTAAAGCGCTCAATGTAGCGATGAACGAGGCGTTCTGCTTCCACATATTTGGTTGTACGCATTGTCGCGTATATTTCGAATGGCAATGGTAGTGCTGTATTATCCAACTCTTTAGAACGCACATCTACAGGGCGACTACTTTGTCCTATTTTTACCCAATTTTCACGAAATGCTGGATTTGTTAGAATATAAACATAGCCTTTTCCTTTTTCTTCATTCATAACTGTCTTTTTCCTCCTACTCTATTAATTCAAAAAATATGGCTGCAAAGGTAGTAATAATTTTGCAATTATGCAAGAGTTGTGCAAAGAAAAATGCCATTTATGCGGAATTTGCATAAACGGCAGATATTTTTGAACATATAATGCTATATTTGATATGTCGAGCAAAAGCAGTTAATAGTTAACCGTTGCTAGTTCTATTTATAATTCAAAGTGCCCGCAAGCATTCCTTTGCGATTGCAAATGTAGTGTTTTTTTGATATCGCAAAAAAATCGCCCCGAAGAGCGATTTAATAAGGCGTAACTAATGAATAGATTACAAATAAGGTTCAAGCAGCTCCTTGCCATGAGTATGTTTGAGTACTTGTTTGGTATGATTACCACGCTTACCTCTTTCGAGGTTATGCGTTAGATCATTCCACTTAACGGCAATAGCGGTCTTGTTCCCCGACTGAGCAATGCGAAGCACGTACTCATCATAGTTTTCTCCCTTTGTATGCGTCAGCAAACGAAGAGTATCTACCACTTGTGTAGGTATACCCTGCAATAGTAAATCGTCAAATGTATAATGACTATCTTCTACTACATCGTGCAGTATGCCAACTAGCATCTCATCTAACGATTTGCCCATCAGAGCTACTTCCAAAGGATGAAATAGTACGGCCTTGCCATCCAAATCCACTTGTCCTCGATGCGCATCATTCGCAATACGCAAGGCAAGTTGTATTAATTCAAAATCTTTCATACTGACTTTTTTCTTTCCCAAGGCATGGGCTGATTACGGCTGCAAAGGTACAACAAAATAATCAATTGTGCAAGATTTTTAGCAAAAAAATGTGGTAAGTTTACTTATATACATGATTTTGCTAACAAGATTGCCGGTTGCAGGATACTGCGACTGGACCTTCGAGGTGGGACGGCTAAGCCGTGTCGGTGCCCTCGGAGTACAACAAAAATTCCACATACGCAAATAAATAACGAAAATATCGTCTAAAAAGAGTACATTCTTTATTTTGGGAGAAGTAATAGGACTATCGTGTCTTACCAGATACCTGGTATGAGCCGCCAGCGGACGCGCTGCTGGTATTCGGTATATCCAGGTAATCCTGCCGCTAGTACCTGCTCCTCGTTGTGGATGCGTCGAATGATTAGCACGGGATATACGCCAAAAACCAACAATGCCCAAGTAGAACCCAATACGATGGGCATAGAGAGGAACATGAGCAAGGTGGCTGTGTACATGGGATGACGCACAATGCTATATAATCCGGTGTCGATAAGTTGTTGATTTTCTTGTACTTCAATCGTTCTGGATAGGTAGGCGTTTTCGCGCAATACTTCGGCGTATAGCGCATACCCGATAAGGAAAGTTACGGAACCGAGGATACTCACCCAAGAGGGTAAACTATCCCACGCAAAGCGATGGCTCAAACCGCATACCACAAAACCAACTATAAACATCAATCCCGAAAGGGCTACTACATGTTTTTGTGTCTGCTCTTTCTCCTTGTTGTTCAGTCGTTTGGCTAATAATTCGGGCGTTGAGATTAAGAGCCAAATACCCATGCTGAGCATAGGCACGAATAGCAAAGCTATGAATAGCCATGCCTGCCAATACTGCCATGTTCCTGCCGGCCAAAAGAGCAGCAAACCAATCATGGCGATACCGCATAGGAGTTTGCATAATCCGCTAATAATCAGTTGTCCTTTTTTCATATGTTGTTTTGAGTATTTTTGAGTCTTTCTCTTAGTATGGCTTGTATGAATGTGCGAAGGGTTTTGTATTGTTTGCGTCTTTGGGTGGAAGAGTTGGGAATGGGGGTTGTGTCAAAAGGTGCTTCCGGGTCTGGTTTTTTAGCTTGTGCTAAATATCGTTTTTGGAAGTCAGCCAATTGTGCTTGTAGTTGCATAACTTCTTCGTGCTGCTCTGGTGTCATTGCAGCCAGTTCTTCTTCGGTGTATGATGAAGAGTTGATGATTTCTGCCGCAAGATGGCTGATGTTACCAAATAGATTGATGTTGGCGAGTTCGGCGCCTTTTGGTGGGTTCTTTTTGTAGTTTCTTGGGTTCATGATAGGATAAGACTCAGTTGGTCCTTCAAAGAGTACTTTTCCGTTAGGTGCTCGGAACTTTTTCTTTCTTAGAATTGTTTTTTCTCCGTACTTCCCGGTCATTTCATCAACGGGAGCGATAAATGTAACTTGAGACATAAATTGGTATGAATTTTGTGGTTAATATTTGTGATAAATCTGTCTTTTCAATAGTATAGAAATTCCTCTTCTCCTATATTATTTTCCTCTATATTTCAAGATAATAATGGGTGTATCACGCGGCTATATCCCGTGAATATCCCGTGAATCACCCGCGACGATAGAACAAACAGATGCAAAGATAGTACTTTTTTTTGACATGTGCAAATTTGTGGGGGGGGAGAATATGTGTTTTTTACACTAAAATAAGACAAATTAGGCAAATTAGACGAATAAGGCGAATTAGGCAAATTAGAGGCAGGGCCCCACCCCGACCCTTCTTTGAAGGGTGCAAGGTAAGGAGTCCGGTTTCCGGAGTCTGGAGTCCATATGGACGGAAGACGGAGGAAGCGGAGATCTACAGAACGCGGAGCTACAGGACGCGGAGCCGGATATCCGGCGCAATGGACAAACATCTGGTAAGACACGGAGCACAAAATCCATCTTTTTTGCACTTATTTCTCACTTTTCTTGCATATATGCATTTTTTTTTGTAATTTTGCACGCTTTTTCGTGTGCAAGCGATTACGCACGCATATGATAACAAAAAGGCTCACTACTCAATACTCAATACTCAATACTCAATACTGGCTACTAACTAATGATAGATTACATCAAAGGCATATTAGCAGAACTAACACCCACCGTGGCAGTCATCGAAGCTGCTGGCGTAGGGTACGCTATAGAAATCACACTGCCTACCTACTCCTCATTGGTAGGCAAAGAGGCAGATGAACAAGTACAAAGTAACAAAGGACTAAGTACAAAGGGCAGCGGAGAGTTAGTCAAACTTTTCATCACAGAAATCATTCGCGAAGATGCACATGAGTTATATGGTTTCAAAGACCGCATCGAGCGACAGTTATTCGAGATGCTCATGACCGTAAGCGGCGTAGGTGCATCCACCGCACGCATGATCATGTCCGCCTATTCGCCTACCGAACTGCGCACACTCATCGCCACCGGCAACGCCAAAGGATTGGCACAAGTGAAAGGACTCGGACCGAAGACTGCACAACGCATCATCGTCGACCTCAAAGACAAAGTCATCAAGTTAGACCTTGGAGCCAATCCAACCGAACTGCCTATGGACTTTGTGGATACTACTCCTGACAGCGCTATCAAACAAGAAGCTATCAGCGCACTCACTATGCTTGGTTTTGCAGCCGCAGCAAGCGGAAAAGTGGTGGATAAGATACTCAAGGCAGAACCTACGCTTAGCGTTGAGTTGGTTATCAAGCAAGCATTAAAAATGCTATAAAACTGAACAATAGACTTCTACATATTATCTTCTTATCACTGGCACTCCTGTCAGTTCCTTCGGCGTATGCGCAGAAGACTCTCAAAGAGTTAGTTGCGGAAGAGAAAGCACGCAAAGAAGCAGAGCGGAGAGTCTCCGCAGACGAGAAAGCGAAAAGTCAAGAGGCAAGAGCGAAAAGGCGCGAAAGCGAGGAGGCGAAAAGTCAAGAGGCGGATAGGCGAACAGGCGAGGAGGTGACGCCTGAAGAGGCGGCGGATATAGTGACGCTCACCGACTCCGCTATTTGGGCACCTACCCAAGTGAGACAACTCGGAGCGCAGAACTACGGCGAGTTAACCACTCCACACTCATCACTTGACCTCAACGACCCAGAGAACATCAAGACAAGCGTGGAGTACCAACCAGAGACTGGTACTTATGTCATACGCACGCGAGTGGGCGAGACGGACATCACCACACCTTATCTACTTACACAAGAGGAATATAACCAGTACGCCGAGCGACAAATCATGCAACGCTACTGGCAGCAGAAAATAGGCGAGGTAGAGCATAACAACGAGAAGAAATTCGACATCACCGATATGAAATTCAACATCGGTGCAGCCGATAAAGTGTTCGGTCCCGGTGGCGTGCAACTCAAGATGCAAGGTTCGGCAGAACTGCTCTTTGGATTCAAACACCAATACATAGCCAATCCATCCCTTACTCTACGCGCACGAAACAACAACATCTTTGACTTCGACGAGAAGATACAAGTGAGCGTGCAAGGTAAAGTGGGACAGAAACTCAATTTCAACCTCTCTTACAACACCGAAGCTTCGTTCTCCTTTGACCAGCAGAACCTCAAACTGAACTACAAAGGGGAGGAGGACGACATTATTCAGTCTATCGAGGCTGGTAATGTAACGATGGACCTGCCGTCCTCTCTCATTCGCGGTAGTCAAGCACTCTTTGGTATCAAGACCAACCTCCAGTTTGGCAAACTGAAGATACAAGCCCTTATCTCGCAGCAGAACAGTGAGGCGCAGACTGTCAGCAGTAAAGGTGGTGCGCAGATGACCAAATTCGAGATATCAGGCGATATGTACGATGAGAACCGCCACTTCTTCCTCTCGCATTTCTTCCGTGACAACTACGAAAGCGCCATGGCTTCCGTGCCATATATCGCTTCGGGCGTGACCATCAATAAGATTGAAGTATGGATTACCAATAAGCGTGCCAACTACGACCAAGCGCGTAATATCATTGCCTTCACCGACCTTGGTGAAAGCAGTACGCATACACAAAACACCTCGTGGGGCGGCGTGCCTAACAGCGCACCAGACAACAACGCCAACGGGCTATACGCAGCCATCCGCGCTACCGGATTCCGTGACTTCCAACAGACCAGTACCGCACTCGAAGGACTGAACGGAATGGAAGGAGGAATAGATTTTGAGAAGATTGAATCCGCACGACTGCTCAGTAGTAGCGAATATACACTCAATAGCGCATTAGGATATATCTCACTCAAGTCCGCACTCAACCAAGACGAAGTGCTCGCTGTGGCATACGAATATACCTACAATGGCAAAGTGTATCAAGTGGGTGAGTTCTCTACCGATGGTAGCGAAGAACTGCGTGCACCGAATGCGATAGCGCTCAAGATGCTTAAATCCAGTGCCAACGCGCCCGATAAGAAAGGACGAGGCACATGGGACCTCATGATGAAAAACATCTACTCGCTCGGTGCTACAAGCATCAATGCCGAGAAATTTGAACTCTACATCACCTACCGCAACGACTCCGTCGGTACGGAAATGCAATACCTAAACGAAGGACCTATCAACGGCAAACAACTATTGCGCGTCATGAACTTGGACCGCTTGGACATGAAGAACAACGCTTCGCCAGACGGACGATTTGACTTTGTGGAGGGACTCACTATCTATGCTTCCAACGGCAAGATTATCTTCCCTGTCCTCGAACCATTCGGTAGTCACCTCGCTGCACAATTAGGTAATGACACACGACTCGTCAATAAATACTGCTTCCCCGAGTTGTACGACTCCACTCTCATCGTTGCACAAGAGTTGAGCGAGAAAAATAAGTTCCACCTCACCGGTAAATACAAAGGTACTAACGGCAGCGAGATACGCCTCGGTGCGATGAATGTGCCACGCGGTTCGGTCACTGTCACCGCCGGCGGTGCGACACTCATTGAGAATGTCGATTACACCGTGGACTACACCATGGGAACAGTCACTATTCTCAACACTTCTATCCTCGAATCGGGTACGAATGTGGATGTTAAACTTGAGAACCAATCCACTTTCTCCATGCAGCGCAAGTCGCTCTTCGGCGCACACCTCGAATATGAGTTCAGCAAAGACCTCGTCATCGGCGGTACTATCATGCACCTACGCGAGCGACCAATGACAACCAAAGTAAATACGGGTTCTGAACCACTCGCGAACACCATCTGGGGTGTGAATGGTAGTTGGAAAACAGAAATGCAATGGTTGACCAACGCCATTGACAAGATTCCTTGGATAACCGCCACCGCTCCTTCCACTTTCCAAATCAATGCCGAGTTTGCACACCTCATTCCGGGGCACACGAAAGATGTGGGTTCTGTCGGCACGGCATACATAGACGATTTCGAAGCTACCACAACAAATATCGATGTGCACTACCCCAGTTATTGGTTCTTGGCTTCTACCCCGTATGTATTTGATGAGTCCAAAGACATCAATCAACCTACATACAACAAGAACCGCGCACACCTATCGTGGTACACCGTGGACCCTATCTTCGGGCATTCGCAAAATAACACACCTGCGCATATTCAAAATGACCTCGCTGCACTCAGCGACCATCGCACGCGTATCGTGTATCAAGATGAGATATACCCTAATCGTCAAAACGCAACAACGGTAGATACCAAACTGCCTATCCTCAACCTCTCTTATTACCCGGACGAGCGCGGACAATATAATATCTCCGCAGACCAAATAGGTACAGATGGTCACCTCACCAACCCTAAGCAACGCTGGGGAGGTATGATGAGACGATTGGATAACACCGACTTTGAGAAAGCCAATATTGAGTATATCGAGTTCTGGCTCATGGACCCCGCACTCACCAACCCTAATGGATACGAAGGGGAAATGTATATCAACCTCGGCGACATCAGCGAAGATATCTTGCGTGACGGCAAGAAAGCTTTTGAGCACGGACTGCCTATCTCCGATGCAGACCTTGGACGCGTGGACTCTACTATATGGGGCTATGTGCCACGCACCACCTCTACTGTCACCGCCTTTAGTAATGAAGAGGGCGCACGCACACGACAAGATGTCGGTTTGGACGGACTCAATAACGCGCAAGAGAAGACATGGCCCGCTTACAGCCAATATATCAAAGCACTTGAGCAACGCGTTGCCCCCGATGTGCTGACCGCTTGGCGAAGCGACGATTTCTCTCCTCTCAACGACCCCGCCGGAGATAACTTCCATTATTATCGCGGTAGCGACTACGATAGAGACGAAGTTTCTATTCTTGACCGATACAAGCATTACAACGGCACCGAAGGCAACTCGCCTGCCACAGAGCAACAAACAGAAACCTACGGTACTGCCTCCACACTCACACCCGATGTGGAAGATATCAACCTTGATAACACACTCAACGAGTACGAGAAATACTACCAATACAGAGTGCTCCTACGCCCAGACATGATGGAAGTGGGACGCCAGCATATTACCGAGAAGAAAATAAGCAAAGTAACGCTCCCTAACGGTCAGACACAAGATGTAACTTGGTACCAATTCAAGATTCCATTGCGTGGCGATAGCGCGAGTGTGCAGAAGATAGGTTCCATCCGTAACTGGAAATCTATCCGCTTCATGCGTATTTACCTCACAGGTTGCAGCCAAGAGACCCACCTGCGTTTTGCTACTATGGACCTTGTACGCGGCGAATGGCGTCAGTACACACGCGATCTCGCACCTGTTGGTACGCCTGTTAACACCGGCGCCTCTATCGATGTGCAGACTGTCAACATAGAAGAGAACTCTACACGCACACCTATCAACTATGTGCTACCTCCGGGTGTAAGCCGTCAGACCGACCCGGGACAAGCACAACTCATCGCCCAAAACGAACAAGCAATGGTGCTGCGCGTGATGAACCTCAGTCCGCACGACGCACGAGCAATGTACAAGAATACAGGCTACGACATGCGCCAATACAAGAACCTACAGATGTTCGTACACGCCGAGCAGATGAGCGCCTTAGACCCTGAACTGAGAGACGGGGACCTCACTTGCTTCATCCGTTTGGGTTCCGACCTACGCAATAACTACTACGAATACGAAATACCTCTCAAACTGACAGAGCCGGGATTATATAACAATAATAACGAGCGCGACCGCGAGGCAGTATGGCCTACGGAGAACATGTTCGATTTCCCACTCTCCGCACTCACCAACGCCAAGGTAGCGCGTAACAAAGCCAAACGCGCAGGTAATGCCGGCGTGGGCAACACCATTCCTTACACTATCTACGACGATGAGAATGGTAAACCCCAGAACCGTATTACCGTCTTGGGTAATCCTACCCTCGAGGAAGTTTCTTCTATTATGATAGGTGTGCGTAATAACGGACAGCACGAAGCCACAGGTGAAGTATGGGTGAACGAGTTACGCCTTTCACAATTCAACGAGCAAGGCGGTGTGGCTGCTATGGCCAACGCTTCCCTCTCACTCAGCGATATCGCACAAGTCAATGTGGCAGGACGATTAGAGACTGCTGGATATGGTTCTATCGAATCGAATGTGCTCGACCGTAATATGGAGAACTTCTACCAGTTATCCGTCAGCGCTGCACTCGAAGGTGGTCGTCTCTTCCCTGAGAAAGCAAAGATACAAATGCCGCTCTATGTGTCATACAGCAACGAAACCATCTCACCCGACTTTGACCCACTGGATACAGATATCAAGTTGTCAGAGACCTTAGACACCTACGATACACAGGCGGAACGAGACTCTATCAAGCAAATGTCAAATACCGTGCATGAGTCCACTTCCTTCTCTATTAGCAATATGAAGGTCAACATACACTCCAAGAAACGAGATATGTTCTACGACCCCGCTAACTTCTCTATCTCTGCTTCCTATAACAAGCAAGCAGAACACTCGCCTGAGATGGAGACGAACTACACGACCGACCAAAAAGGTTCATTCCAATATGCGTACTCCTTCAACCCCAAACCATGGGAACCATTCAGCAAAGTGGAGAAAGTACAGAAAGTGAAGTTCCTCAAAGAGATGAATTTCTACTACCTGCCACAGTCGTGGGCATTCAGCACCAATATGCATCGTACTTTCTCGCATATGAAGATGCGCGACCTCGCTGGTAGTGCAGTTAACAATATGGACCTCACCTTCAGTAAAGACTTTACTTGGGACCGCAATGTGGATATCAAGTACGACCTTACCAAGAATATCAAGTTCTCCTTCCAATCGGCTATGAACGCCATCATTGACGAAGGAAAATATACTCCAGAAATACTCAATGGCCGCTATTTCGATGACGAATTTAACCATGACCAGTACGAGGCGTGGAAAGACACCATCCAACGCTCATTGGCTAAATTCGGTTCGCCATACACCTACCAACAGATTTTCACAGCCAGCTGGAATGTGCCATTCAACCGTATCCCGTACCTTGAACCACTCACAGCTAACGCATCATATAATGCTAACTATAACTGGAATAGAACCGCCCCTACTACAGAAGGGGTCGATTACGGCAACACCGTTAGTTCATTGCAGTCATGGCAAGTGGACGGAGGAATTAACTTCGAGCAATGGTACAATAAGTCCAACTATTGGAAGAAGATGACCCAGCACTACACTGGACGCGGCGCACGGCGTAACTTCAAACCCAAGACATTCACGCAGACCGTTGCGCTGAAAACAGGTGAAGCTACCGAAGTAACACACCGCCTCAATAGCGAACTACTCACTGTCATCGTCACGGACTCGGTGGGCAAGAAGATACCTGTGAAATTCAAGCCCGCAGGCAATACTAAGGTGACCATCACCCCTGCTGCTGATTGCGCGCAAGCCAATGTGAGCATCACCACGCGCAACCCGAATGAGAAAACACCCGCACAAATAGCAGGCGATATGTTCGCGTATGTCGGCACCATGTTCCGCCGATTGCAAATAACCTACCGCGAGACGAACTCTATGACGCTCCCTGGTTTCGAACCGGAAGCGGGCTTCATGGGACAACGCAAGACCGAAGGAGGTTACGCCCCTGGTTACGACTTCGCCTTTGGTTTTATTCCTAATGACATGGTAGAGAGAGCCAAAGAGCAGGGATGGCTATCGGGCGATACATCCATCGTGCAACCCGCTACGCGTGCGCACACCTCAGACCTCGACATCAAACTCACACTCGAACCACTACCTGGATTCAAGATACAACTCAATGGAAAGCGTTACATGGCGCAGTCCAACTCTATCATATACTCCTACGACCAGTTACAAGAGACTATGACGGGTTCATTTAATATCACGCAGTGCGCTCTGGGAACAATGTTCAGCCGCGTAGGAAACCAAGAAGAGAACTTCGCCAATGCAGCCTATGACCAGTTCCTTACAAATAGAGAACTACTGGCAGGACGCATACAAGAGCAATACAACGGTACTGTCCTTCCTTCCAATGGATTTATGAGCAATATACCCATGGGAACAACCTACGATCCTGCTAAGCACGGACGCGTAAGCAATAACTCCGCCGATGTGTTAGTTCCAGCCTTCTTGGCTGCATACACAGGCAGAGATGCCTCAAAAATGGACTTAAATCCATTCCTCGGCATACTACGCATCCTGCCAAACTGGTCAGTCACCTATGACGGATTGGGTAAGATTCCTTGGATGAAAGAGCACTTCAAATCCATCACGCTCACGCATGCTTACACTTGTAAGTATGCAATCGGTTCGTACGGCAGTTACTCCACTTGGGTGGGAGCAGATAATGACAACAAGATGCTTGGTTTCGTACGCGATGTAACGACTGACATGCCACGCCCATCTTCCGCATACGACATTAGTAATGTGACGCTTACCGAAGCATTCGCACCACTCATCGGACTCAATATGACAATGAAAAACTCATTGAGTCTCAAAGCCGAGTACCGCAAGCAGCGCAACCTCGCACTCAATGTGACCAGTGTACAACTCACCGAAGGACACACCTCTGAATTCGTCATCGGAGCAGGATACACCATCAAGAACCTCAACTTCATCGCTAAGAAGAAAGATGGAGGACAGAAGAAAGTAAGCAATGACCTCAAACTGCAAGTAGATGTTTCTTACAAAGATGTAAAAATGCTCCTACGCAAAGTAGAAGAGGGAATCACCCAAGCTTCATCCGGAAATAAAGTATTGGCTATTAAGATCTCTGCAGACTATGTATTGAGTCAAAAAATCAACTTGCAGTTATTCTATAACCATCAAGGCACTACACCACTCATATCCAGCAGTTATCCTATCAAAGCAGATAATATAGGACTGAATATCAAATTGATGCTCACACGATAAACCTCTATTAGCATGTTTAAAGTCGGCATCATAGGACCAGAAGCAAGTGGAAAGAGTACTTTAGCCCGCTATTTATCCAAACGATACAACGCACTCCTTATACCCGAGTACGCGCGGGAATATGTGGAAGCAGAACGCATACGCAGACAATCTAACCAACCTATTGAGGTTAGTTTTGATGAATTATGTATTATCGCCAAGCAGCAAATAGCGCAACTACAAACACTCACGCCCACAAACAACGAGGAGGTGGCAGTCTTTGATACAGAACTGATTGTAACGAAAGTATGGTTTGAGTACGCCTTTGGAAAAGTACCCGAATGGTTCGAAGAAGCCATAAAAAAACATCCGATGGATGTCTATTTACTCACTTACCCGGATATAGAATGGACGCAAGATGGTGCTCGGTATAATGGAAGTGACGAGATACGAATGGAACTCTTTGAGCGCTACGAACGCGAGATACAACAATTAGACATTCCCTATTACATTATCACGCACCAAACCTAACCGCTTAACCGCCTACTTGCCCATCTCCTGCGAATCAAGAATAATCGTCACAGGTCCGTCATTGATAAAATCCACTTTCATGTCTGCCCCAAAGCGACCTGTTTCTACCTGCAATCCATATTCTGTGCGCAAGTGCTGATTGCAATACTCATATAATGGTTCTGCCACTTCCGGACGCGCTGCTCGAATAAAACTCGGTCTATTCCCCTTGCGGCAATCCGCATAGAGTGTGAACTGAGATATAGAAAGAATAGAACCGTCCACCTCTTTGAGTCCTAAGTTCATCTTACCTTCTGCATCCTCAAAGACACGCATCTGAGCCACTTTCTTTGCAAGGTAGTCAGCCTCCGCTGTTGAGTCTCCATCCGTAATACCTACCAAAAGGACAAAACCTTTACCTATCTGCCCTACTATATTTCCATCTATACGCACCTCTGCACGAGAGCAACGCTGCAGTACTATTCGCATAAGCTATATATTTAATACCTCTTTCACATAAAGAAAAATGCGTGTGAAAGGTGACTCTCTCAAACGCATTATAACTTCTCTGTGATCCATGCAGGATTCAAACCTGCAACCCCCACATCCGTAGTGTGGTACTCTATTCAGTTGAGCTAATGGACCCCTGTTGCTTCAAAAGCGGGTGCAAAGGTACTCCTTTTTTTTGAGATATGCAAATTTTTCAGTAAAAAAAATGCAATTTTAGTATGATTTTATTAAAAGCACCTATCATTTCACCTATTTTGCCTGAATATAGTGAATCTTACGCGCACGCATATGCGCCGCGCGTACCTATTTTATTATGTACAAAGTATTTTGAGGCGCTTACGAGGATAGTGACCGCGATATGGCGATTATACCGAGGTCGATGGGCACATCTTCCGGAACTAAGCAAGGGCGGCGCAAGCTGTTCTTTTCATGTCCCGACTTTCAAAAACATCCGGATTTTTGCAAAAATACCGGACATTTTTCGTAAATCTGCAGTAAACAAACACTTTATTCTCATTTTCTTCTCAAATAATTTGCATATCTCAAAAAAAAGTAGTACTTTTGTCCCACTTTTATAATAAATGTGTGACAGAAATGAAGGATAGCGCACAAAATATTG
>JAZNQB010000170.1:0-2875 GCA_045589995.1 Paludibacteraceae bacterium | reverse complement strand
CTACGATCCGACTTCAGGATAAGGATAGAAGTAGTCATCCATATGAATCGCCTCTATGTCGTAACGGGTCACGAGGTCAGCCACCACTTTGCAAAGGAAGTCGCGTGTCTCTTGCAAGTGTGGCGCGAAGTACCATTGTGTACCATACTTCAAGAACCACTCTGGATGCTTGTGATAGATGTGATTGGGAGCAAGACTTTCTATTTTACTACCGCCACCTGTCACGCGATAAGGGTTAATCCACACATGCACATCTATACCGCGCTTATGTGCCTCTGCGCATACGAACTCCAAAGGGTCGTAAGTGGCTGCTTCGCCTTGCTTGCCAGTCAGCCAATGGCTCCATGGCTCCAGTTCGGATTGGTACAACGCATCCGCTGTAGGACGAACTTGAAAAACGATGGCATTGAGGTTCATCTTTTGAAACTCGTCCAACATGGCAATCATATCCGCCTTTTGCTGCTCATAGTTGCAGATAGCCGCTTTGGTAGGGAAATCGATGTTAGCTACTGTGCTCACCCATGTGGCACGAAAATAAGGCTCTGCTGCGCTGCATAGCGCTACGGTCATCACAAATAGTGATGTCAATAGGGTCTTTTTCATGGTTTTTATCATTTAATTCGTTATTCTTATCTCGACATTGTCTCGAAGGATTATTTCAAATTTGTTATTCAACACTATTTTGCTGCAAAGGTACACAAAAAAACGCATATCTGCAAGAGAAATGCATATTTTTGTGTTTAGAAAGGTAAATACGGATTCTCTTTCCCCGTTTTTGATGGGCAAAAATTGGTTAGCGGTATCTTCGCTTACCACTCGGTTACCACTCTGATGTTCACGGGTGGCGGTTGGGCAAGATTCATATTTCCCGTTTTCACTTTTTATTTTCTAAAGGAATAAATGTAGAAGAAAAGCAAAAGACGCCTATCCGAAGTCATCGAATAAGCGCCTTTGGAATAGATAGAATAGGATATTTAATCTAAACAATTATTTCTTTTCAGAGTAATTGTTGATTGTAACGTTATTCTCTTTTGATTGTTTGAGTGTTGGAAGTACACTTGGATTATTGAGAATAACATGCTTTTCTATGTTCTCCATATCCACATCTTTAAGTTGTTGAATATCTTGAATTGCAGGACGAGGATTCACATATTTTCCAGCAAAACCAACAACAGAAACTTTAACCTGTTTAGTGCGAGAGTTGTATTCGGTTTTAAAGATAGGGTCAACTATAATATCTATTTTATTTTGAATGGTAGCATTATACAAAGCTTCATCTTTTGCGTTCTTTTCGTTAAGACACCAGCCAGATTCTGCTGTAACACGATGTTGGAAATCCACATCAATATCTACTAATGTAGTAGTAGCTTGTAATTGGACACTATTGATTTTCTCGCTACGACTAGTATAAGTATAAAATGATGTACTTTTGCAAGATGCACATGATAAGATAATTACTACGCTTATTAAAGCAATTTTTGAAATAGTTTTCATTGTTGTAAAAATAAATGAGTTAATGATTTAAAAGTTTAGAGCAAAACCTACTCCTGTTGGAGCTACTTGATAATTGAATGTAAGAGGTTCTCCTTTAGCGCGTTTGATGTCTTTCTTTCCTACGCACCAACAAGGAATACCAATGATTTCAAATGCAGCACCAATAGGAGCCATACAAATACCTGCGAGTAGTGCAGCATCATCGCCTTCGACGGCATCATAAACGATACAAGCCACTCCAGCCAATAATGTTGGTGTTCCCATACCTACAAATACTTTACCTGCGTTCATTTTTTGTTTTCCAACATAATTGAAATAGGTGCTTGGGTAAAAGGTCTTGAGATCCTGACTTGTGGGCTTAACTATTAGATTTTTACTTTCTTCCTCTTTAGCGGAAGTTGGAGTGCTAGGAGCAGTTGATATGGGTAGGGAAGTTTGTGTAAAAGACATTGGTGCAAAATGCCTTTCCGTTCCATTCAAAATAACGCTACCTTGGACGCTATTATCTTCTGGTTGTGCATATGGTTGATAATTAGGATCAGTAAGTAATTTATACTTTTCAATGGTTTCCATATCAACCTCTTTCAGTTGTTGAATCATTTCTTCATTACTGATAGCTTTTTTATACATACCTGCATAACCTAAAAGTTCTGCTTTGTATGCAAAGTGCCAGGGTGCTCCATCTGCTCTTGAAAAAATAGGAGAAATGGTGTATTTCCAAATAGGATCAACCACTACATCAATTTGATTTTCTCTAATAGCCATGTGTTCTGCTTCCTCACGAGCGGCACTTTTGGTTGCCTGCCAATTAGATGTAGCATGAATACGGCGAGAAAAATCTACATCTATTTTTGCGATTTTATCTTCTCCTATCAAGTCCCCTCCGCGTATGTATTGCGCCCGCGAAGAATGTTCTGTGGCAACATCCAAAGTGCCACAACTTGAGAAAAGGCCAATCAACAAAAATAGTCCAAAAAATAATTTTTTCTTCATATGATTTTGTTGTGTTGTGGGAAGTTGGCTCCAAACCACGCGTGAATAAATAAAGAAAGCGTGGAACCTCTTTTTGCTTATTCTTAAAATCGAGGTACCGGAAAGACCCTACACACAAAAATAAACAATGAATGCCCACGCTGATATGCCAATCGTTGTGAGGCACAACGAAAAATACATACCAAGGGGCATTTATCGCTCTCTTGTTTCGGGTGTGTGAAAATTTCCGGTTTTCGTTATTCCAAAACAAGCGCCAATAAACGCCTTTTATTATGTCTGCTACCCTCCGCCTATGATGTCAGACATCCTCAGCGCAGGTTCACGGTGCAAAGGTAGTGAATTATTTTAGATTAAGCAAGAAAAATCGCTTTTTGGGCGATTTTTTGTT
>JAZNQB010000169.1:0-26261 GCA_045589995.1 Paludibacteraceae bacterium | reverse complement strand
AGAAAGCACACTGAACTTACCTGTTGGTCTGGTGGAGAATAATGCAGCAGTGGCTTCCAGTTCGCTGAATGATATGACAGGATTGAACGGAATGCCGGTTGTTTACTCCACCGACAATCCAGAAGTTATAAAAATAGCAGACGATGGACTTTCTTTTGAAATCATCGGTGAAGGTACAGCGCAACTGACTGCTACACAAGCGGGTAATGACCAGTGGTTGTCTGTTAGCGAAACTAAAACAATCAATGCAACAGCTAAGAAGATACAAGTAATCAGTTGGGGACAGAATTTTACGCGTTCGTTGGAGATCGGCGATGTCATTACATTAGCTGCGGAAGCACATGTTTATGATTTTAGAGTAAGTTCTTCGTATGTGGATGAAGAGCGTTCTGCACTCATTAAATATACATGTCCTGCAGATAATGGAGTTATAGAGATTGTGGATAACCAAGTAATAATCATCGGTTATGGTGAAACAACTATCACAGCTTCTTTAGCAGGAGATCAAGACTATGAGGCAGCAAGTGATGTGACAAAAACGGTTATCGTCCGCCAAATGTCTGACGGAGAATGTGAGAACATACCCGTCTATGCTCCAGAAGAGGAAATAGAGTTCTTTGCCTTTGATTTGGGAATGCCAAAGATAACAAAAGATATTAAGTTGCCTACCAATGGAGTGCCAGACAAATTGACATTCTATGTGCGCGGTGTATCGTATAATGTGGCTATTCAATATTACAATGGAGGTATTGATGTGTATGAATCTACAGATGGAGGTAATACATGGAGTGCTAAATTAGGAGGAGTATGGCCAGAAAAGAATACTACTCAGTATTCAGAAGTTATTCAGCTCAGTCCTAATGCCACACACATCCGTTTTGAGCGTCCGAAAGATGGACGAGGATATCATTATGTAGGTAATATAGTAGTGTCGCGCAAGCAGTTTATAGAAACAGCACAGCAGGAGATAGATTTGGGTAATGTGGCAGCCGGTTCCGTACGCGAGGATACGATTCGTTTCAGCTACTCGGATGTGAAGCAGAATCTGCAAATCACTACAACAGATAATGCAAATATTTTACAATTGGAAGATGATGAAGTAGTAATCGATGATTGTGGCGCCACAGGAACAGACTATATTCCTTTCCAGTTTAAACCGACTACAGTAGGACAATGGTCCACTACGGTAACCATCAAAGACCCAAAAACAGGTATAAATGTACCGGTAACCATCAAGGCTAATGTGACTGAAGCAGAAGTCTTTGTCTTTGAAACGGAGGGAGATTGGACAACAGCAGATAATTGGAATGTAGGTGTAGTGCCAGGACCAAATAACGATGTTCTTATCAAAGCCGATGTGAACATAGTGGGAGATGTGTCAATCAAGAGTATGGCTATCAGCGAAGATAAGACTGTTACAGTCAAAGTGACTGGAAAATTGCAGGTTACACAGCCCTCTGCTTCTTCGGAAAAAGGAAATCTTATCTTGGATGCAAAATTAGGGAATAAAGATCAACAAGGTGCTTCGGGACAGATAGTAGGTGCAGAGTATTTGAAAATACAAGACGCATATTTCCGAATGACCTTTGACCCCTCTGGGCAAATCACTTATGGTTGGTATGATTTCGTAGTGCCGTTTGAGGTCAATATTGAGGATGGCATTTTCCGTGAGGGTAATCTAACCAACTCCTTGCAAAATGGTGTAGATTTCATCGTCATGGAGCATAGCGAAACGGCTCGTGCTGCAGGTAAAAAGGACTGGAAAGTGATTAGCGGTACTATGTATCCGGGAAAAGTATATACCATTACCTTCGATGATGAAGTGCTACAAAATACTTTCTTGTTCAAGAAAAAAGAGGGCGCAATATTAGGTGGTTCTAACTCATTTAGCGCAGTATGCTCTGCGAAAGGTGAAAAAGAGAATCGTGGGTGGAATGGATTAGGAAATGGCACATTGCAGCACAAGCAGTTGAGTAATAACGGTAAGAAAGTACAGATGTACGACCATACGAATAATGTCTATTTCACTAAAGAGGCTGACGAATATATCTTTGCTGTAGGAACATCCTTCTTTATGCAAGTGGAAGCGGCACGAGAGATAAGCTTTGCAGCAGCTACCAATCGTCCTCTATTAGCGCCAAACCATGAGGCACGCAAAACGGACGAGTTCCGTCTTGCATTGACCGCTGAGGGAGACGGAGTAACGGATTATATGTGGGTGTCTGCAAGCGAAGAGGCAACAAACGAGTATGCAATCGGTCATGATCTGCTCAAAATGGGTACTCCTACAGATGCTAAAGTGGCACAAATGTGGGCTCCGAAAGGAAAGAATAATCTTTGCGACATAGAGCTGCCACTTGTTCAAGAGAATGCATATACTTCATTATCGCTCTTTGCTCCAAAAGCAGGAACATTCACTTTGACAATAGAAAAAATGCCAGCAGATACCAAGCTATTCCTTACATATGAAGGTAATATCATCTGGGATTTGACTGCGGATGCTTATACTTTAGACCTCAAAAAAGGTGTAACTAATAACTATGGTCTGCTTCTCGAAGTAAATAATGCACCGCAAATATCTACCGGTGTAGAGCAAAACCAAAACAACTCAAAGCAAGCAACAAAAGTAATGATAAATAATCAGTTATACATTATTACTTCCAACGGAGCAATATATAGTGTGACAGGAAAAAAGGTACAATAAAAAGTTATGGAAAAGGCAATATATACAATACCAACTACAACTATAGTAGAGTTTAAAACAGAAAGAATAATGGCTATGGGGGATACCTCCGCACATATATCAGGTGGTCAAAGTGCACCTGAGCGTAGTTCTAAAGTGTTCTAAACGATTAACTACTATATCAATCGCTCTGCGTTAATCGTGTGATTCATAGCATAGGTGCAATTACATAAATGGCTACCTTCATTTGAGAAGGTAGCCATTAGTATAAATAATTAAGGTGAGTTTATTCTAAACCTTGTATGTTTTCTACCGTAGGAGCAATCCTAAATGCCTCGCCTTGCTCTGGTAGAATAGTTACATTGTCAATGATTAGTCCATTCGTTTGACGGAAGAGTGCACCTTCTTTTGCACTCATGTTAATATTGCGTAAGGTTACATTCTCAATCTTCCTCTCTGGCAAACCATTGAAATACATAGCGCGCTTGAGGTTAGTGCCAATTACATTCTCAATGACGATATTTCTAAATGCCGGTGTTTCTTCGCTCGCCTCGGGAGCGTCAGCATTCATACGCGCAGCCAATTCTTCTTCTGTCTCCTCACCTGCTGCTTTTCCACCATAGAATAGGTCAAAGAGTAGTCCCTCGTTAGGAATATTCACCATGTTAATATCGCGAATATAGATGTTTTCTACAATGCCACCGCGACCGCGAGTAGATTTGAAACGCAAACCCACATCAGTTCCAATATAGAGGTTGTTACTTACTTGCACATTCTTGATACCTCCAGACATCTCAGAACCGCATACAAAACCGCCATGGCCATGATAAACGGTACAGTCATCTACAACTACATTCTCTGTAGGAATACCACGATCACGACCCGCTTTGTTCTTACCAGACTTCATACAAATAGCATCGTCACCTACATCAAATGAGCAGTGACTAATCACTACATTCTTGCATGATTCTACATCCACACCATCCCCATTTTGACTATACCATGGGTTGCGAACTGTCAAATCGCGTAAGATAAGGTTCTCGCAGCACATAGGATGGATATTCCATGCTGGCGAGTTCTCAAAGGTGACTCCCTCAAGCAATATATTCTTACACCCTACAAAATGCACTAATACAGGGCGTAAAAATGATTTAACCTCTTTCCAAAGCGAGTCATCAGTAATAACAGGCACATTCTGATCTACGCAGTAACTCTGCGCCAGGATAGAAGCAGAATCGGGATACCAGATGTTTTGCTCGGTTACTACACCACCTTTCTTTAAGTGTTCTTTCCATTGGTTAGGTGCCATCTTGCTCTTCTTGAGCGGACGCCACCATTCGCCATTTCCGTTGAATGTTCCGTAGCCGGTAATGGCAATATTCTCTGCGTTAAAAGCATTTAGCGGACTTGTGCAGCGTTTGGTAGGTATACCTTCCCACCAAGTGTCATAAATCTCATATTGGTCCAAATCATGAGAGAACATAATCAAACTATTTGGCTCTGTGTAGAGACGAATATTGGATTTGAGTTGTATAGGCCCAGATGTATATACTCCCGCAGGAATAATAACAGTGCCCCCTCCCGCAGCATTACATTCATCAATAGCAGTTTGAATAGCAGTGGTAGCTAATTCAATACCAGTCGGGTCTGCTCCATAATCCGCAATGTTATAGATGCGGTCAGGAAAAGATGGAACCAGAACTTGCGGCATTTCAAAAACAACTTCTTGAGTTAGTTGATCAATGTCACTTTGTGTGGTAGTTTGGTACTTTGAAGTCGTAGTACATGCTCCTAAAAGAACTACAGACAATAATGCTGTGATAATCTTATTCATGGTATATATTATTGGGGTATTTAATATCTATTAAACTAAGTCCTTCTGCTGGAGCGGAATGTCCCGCTTTACATCTGTCATGTGCTGTGATAATCTCTGCTAATTGCTGCTTAGTCATTCTTCCTCTTCCTATTTCAAACAAGGTGCCTACAATAGCGCGTACCATATTGCGCAGAAAACGGTCTGCAGTAATAGTAAAATATGCCATATATTCATTCTCAATAACCCATTTAGCCTCTTTAATATCGCATATAGTTGTTTTGACATCTGTGTGTGTGCGGCAGAAAGAAGCAAAATCTTGTCTGCCAAGTAAAAGTAGTGCGGCACTATTCATTGCTTCGTAGTCTATATCGTTGCGCACGCGTGTGCGTGTGCTATGTAGGAATGGATCTTTGCGGCTAATGACACGATAATGATAGGTGCGCGCTGTGGCATCAAAGCGGGCGTGTGCATCTGCCTTGACCGGATAAATATCACGGACTGCAATAGAGTGGGATAGTAGATTATTTAAGCGTGCCCCGAAATTATCAGGAAGCGAATGCTCAACATCAAAATGGGCTACCATGCATTCGGCGTGCACTCCAGCATCCGTACGCCCGGCAAAAGTGAGGGGAGTAGGTGTGCGCAGAATAGTAGCAAAAGCCTGTTCCATCTCTGCCTGAACGGTGTGACCGTTAGGCTGAACTTGTGAGCCATGAAAATCTGTGCCGCAATATGAAAAGCAAATGAAGTAACGCATAGGATATTAGATTTTAGATGTTAGATTGTTTGTCCATTGCTTTACCTGATTGCTTATTTCGGGAGATAATTGTGCGCGGTAAGCTATATACATACCACTGCCCAATAAAACAATAGAGCGGAGTAAACTATCAATCCAAAGATTTCCTATAGACAAGTAAGTATGCCACAATGCATTGAGTACGAATAAAGTAACAAGAAGTGCCAATATAATCCACCATTTTCTATCGATCACTTGTATCTTACAAAGCGGAACAAGCGTAACGATAATAAGTAGGTAATACAGACCATAAGAAAGTAAATTACTCAGCGCAGCGCCTTCCATTCCGAGAATAGGAATGAAATACTGATTCAGCAATATAGCACTGATAGTAAGGATTAGTGAGAATACGAGACTAAAAGCATAAAAACGCGAATAGTTAAGTGCTGTGAAGCAAATAGAGAATGTAGCCAAAATCAATTGACTGACACCCAGAATAAGGACCACATTCTTTGCTGTTGCATAAATGGATCCATTGGGTAAGATATGGAAAATAAGGTCAATATTGACCCATATACATAGCAAAATAAATCCACCAATGAGTAGCAAATTATGTGTCACTTGGCGTAGTAAAGTAGAGCATTCTTTCGTGTTCTGCTCTTTAATAGCTCGCGCTAACTGTGGAGAAGCAATAGCTGTGACAGAACGATACGGCACACTTACCATAACAGCCATATAGGTAGCAATAGCAAAAATGCCGGTACTATCTAATCCCATTTTTGCTGTAACAAAGAAAGACGAAAGAGTAGGAGCCAGAGTGGTTGTGATAGCTGAAGTAATGAGAAAGCCAGTATAAATGATATATCTTCGTACAAGTTGTTTATTCTCTCGCAAGAACTGCCAATCAGGGCGAAGATTAATGCGTTGCAGCGAGAAGAAATAACAAATATTGATTAGGGCAGCAATGGCATAATTGATGCATAATCCGATGACTAATCCATCTAATGATAACACGCGGAATGCATAGAGTAGATAGATAACTAATAACCCAACCCTAACCCATAATTCCCGCACGGCACGTGGTACAACAATATGCATCAGTACATTGCATGTGCTTTCGCATATGGTTTGGTAAAGCATGAAGAAAGCTATAGGCAAGACCAAATAATAGTATTCCACAAATAGTGGCGATTTCTCCCCAAACCATGCACTCAAAGGAGTGCTACAGGCCCAATAAAGACATGCGAAAAGGATAAATCCAATAAATGGGACGACTATAGCCCAAAAGAAGAAACCGTGGTCATTCTTTTTCTCATCTATAAAATAGGGGTAAAAGCGAATAATACTACTGCTTGTTCCTAACTGTGCCAAGCCGATAAATAATGTAGCAGCATCTATAAGCACTCGCGTTAACCCAATTTCCTCGGCTGTGAGGAAACGGGTTAACACGAAGAATGTGGTCACAACGCCTACGGCGATGCCTAAATAGGTAACTATTGTACCACGAATCGATTGCTTAGCGATAATGCCCATTAACTTTGTTATTATTTAATCTCTAATAACTCAACAGTAAAGATAAGTGTTGCGAAGGGAGGTATGTTTTGACCAGCACCACGCTCGCCGTAACCTAATTCATATGGAATATAGAGTTTGTATTTAGCACCTACAGGCATCAGTTGTAAACCTTCAGTCCATCCCTTGATTACACCACTGAGTGGGAACTCAATAGGCTCGCCACGCTCGTAACTGCTATCAAAAACAGTACCATCAATCAATGTTCCCTCATAATGAACTTTTACTGTTGATTCAGCAGTCGGTTTTGCACCTTTACCTGCTACGAGTACTTCGTATTGCAAACCGGACTCAGTCGTTTTCACCTCTTCACGCAAAGCGTTCTCTTGAAGGAATTTCTCTCCTTCTGCTTTTGCTTCGCCGTATTTGATGCGTGCAATCACTTCATCTACATATTTGCCTGCTGCTTGCATATCCCACTCCTCGGTGAAATTGTACAAACCATTGATAAAGCCTTGTTTGATAAGTTCGAAATTGGTCTCTAAACCTGCTACGTTGAGTAAACCGACAGATTCTTGTTCGCGAATTGCTTTACCGATGTTTTGAGCCATCATGACCAATTGCGGATTAATAACTTTAGACTTGAGACCATGGTTAATATTAGAAATAAATTCATCAATAGCTTCGCCTGTAGAGTCATTAGCCAAAAGGTACATTCGCATTTGTGAACCATTCAGTACACCAAAAGCATAGTTGAGAGAGTCATTGTAATTGCTCAATTCAATGGTTTTAGCTTTCTTAGGACATTTGCCTTTGATAGCTTTTTCAGCTATCGCGCCATCTGCCTGTGCTTGGTATGCTTGGGTAAAGAACTCCTGTGCTACTGCTTGAGTCATAACGGTGGTGTCTTCATACAAAGCATTCACTACACCTTGAAGAAGAAGTTTCTCATTCAGTGTCCATGCCTCATTTTCAGCCAGACCTTTTTCTTCCATACCTTTGATGGATTGTCCGAAATGTTGTCCTGCTTGTGCAATCTCGCTCAATTCTTCAATCTTGTCTGCATATGCATTGTCCAATGCATCCACAAACTCAACTACTGCAGCGTCGCTGCTGTCATTTTGCATGTAGTACATTTTGATTTGCAATCCATTCAGCAAACCGATAGCGTAGTTAATAGAGTCGGTCTCGCTATTGAGAACTACACTCTGTGCTTTGTAACTGTTGCCGCAAGAAATCATTGCCATTGCGGCTAATAAGATAATACTTAATTTTTTCATTGTTGTATGTTTTTTTGTCTTAAATTATTCAATACTTAATAATTCTACAGTAAAAATCAAAGCTGCGTATGGAGGAATCTGTTGACCTGCACCGCGCTCGCCATATGCGAGTTGGTAAGGGATGAAGAACTTATATTTAGATCCTATAGACATCAGTTGTAATCCTTCGGTCCATCCTTTAATCACACCATTAAGTGGGAATGAAATAGATTCACCGCGTTTATAACTGCTATCAAATACTGTACCATCAATCAAAGTACCTTCGTAGTGTACTTTGACCGTATCAGTCGCTTTGGGTTTCTGACCAATAGTAGCTTCTAATACCTCATACTGCAAACCACTTGCAGTCACTTGTACACCTTCACGTTTTTTGTTCTCTGCCAAGAATTTCTCACCATCTGCCTTCGCAGCACCCGCTATCTTGGCCTCTAATTCTTGGAAGAATTGACCCAATACCTGCTGTGCCTCTTGGTAAGAGATTTGTGGTTGGTTTTTCTCCAAAACATCTTTGATACCTGCTGCCAAATCAGCATAATCCAAGGAAGTTACACCACTTCCCATTAAATTTTGTCCCATTGAGAGACCTAATGCATAACTAATTTTGTCCATGTTGTATTATTGTTTTTATCTTGTTAATTACTTGAGTAATTGGCTCATTCGTGATAAGTATTTTCCGAGTATATCAAACTCAATATTCACAATAGTGCCTTCCTTTATATACTTAAAATTGGTTTCTTTGTGTGTGTAAGGAATGATACAAACGGATACATATCCTTTATTATCCACTACATCGGGTTCACATACAGTCAAACTGACACCATTGATGGTTACAGAACCTTTGTCCACGCAGAAATATCCGCGCTCAATCATCGTTCTATCGGATTCGTACTCAAAGCGGTAATACCAACTTCCGTCTGTCTCTTTTACTTCGATACATTGTGCTTTCTGGTCCACATGACCTTGCACAATATGCCCATCTAAACGACCACTCCCCATTAGCATAGAGCGCTCTACATTTACCCAATCACCCTCTTGCAATATGTCTAAATTAGTAAGGCGTAGCGTCTCCTGCATGGCAGTGACAGTGTATAAATCACCTTCAATCTTCACTACTGTCAGGCAAACACCATTGTGAGCAATCGATTGGTCAATACTTAATGATTCGCCATATGGATTACGAAGAGTGAAATGTTTATTCGTTTGCTCAGTCTCTATCTTCACTACCTGAGCCATCTTTTCTACTATTCCTGAAAACATATAAGTGTGTTATTATAGTTACTTCTTAAAATATTTACCTACTACCGGCAAAGCAGATAGAGGCAAGTCTTTGCGAGTGAGAATAAATAAGTATATACCTATCAATACCGTTCCAATCCCCATCATAATCCATGAATTATGAATAATATATACCCTCATAAGATAATAAATAGCCAAAAGGATAATGGTAAGCGCTGTATAGCCACCAATAGACTTCAAATCATATGGTATAGGAGCTTTCTTCTGACCAATAAAATAGGACAAAAGCATTATCACCAAATAGCATACCAAACTACTTCCACAAGATGCCCAATAACCAATTCGTGGAACACCTACAATCTGTAATACCAAGGTGATCGCCAGACCAATCAGAGAGAAATAGGCTCCCCACTTAGTCTCATCCGTCAGTTTATACCAAAAACTGAGGTTGAAATAAACACCCTGGAATACATAAGTCCATAGCACAACAGGCACAATCTTCAAACCCTCCCAATAAGCGTCAGAAATGATGTAACGGAATATGTCCAAATAGAAAATCACACCCAATAAAATAAGGAATGAGAATATAATGTAATATTTCATCACATCCGCATAGGCTTCTGCCGATTGACGATTCTTGTGCTTGGAAAAAACAAATGGTTCGTACGCATAGCGGAATGCCTGAGTGAACATCATCATAACCATCGCTACCTTGAAACAAGCGCCGTAGATGCCTAATTGTGCCTTTGCATCTTCAAAGGGATACAACTTCAAAAATAAGATACGATCCAATGTTTGATTCATAATACCAGCTACACCCAAAATAAGCAAAGGCAACGAATAACGCAGCATCTCTCTTAGTAGTGACCATGAGAAGCGTGCGCCTCGAGGTAAACAGAATGGTAGCAAACACAAGGTTTGAATACCGGTTGCCATGATATTGCTGATAAAAATATAAATGACATCCGTCTTGCCCAAAATAACCAAGAAGAGAATGTTAAATCCAATATTCAGCAGAACAAAGAGCAGTTTGAGCGTTGCAAAAAGAATAGGCCGTTTCTGATAGCGCAAGTAAGCAAATGGAATACTGGCAAACGCATCTATCGCTACAGTAACAGCCATCAATGCAATGAACTCTGAATGATTAGGATAATCAAGCACATTGGCAATAGGTTGCTGAAAAACAACACACAGCGCAGCAAAAAGCACACTGCTACTCAATAGCGCTATATACGCCGTGCGATATACCTGTTTGGCATCGTATCCCTCCTTATTGGCAAAACGGAAGAACCCTGTCTCCATACCATAAGTGAGGATAACCAATAACAGGGCTGTCCACGCATATAAATTGGTAACAATACCATAATCATCTGTGTTCGCCAATAAATAGGTGTAAAGCGGAACAAGCAGATAATTAAGGAATTTACCAACTATGGAACTCGCTCCATATATAGCGGTATCCTTTACCAATGAATCCAACTTACTCATAATTCTCAATTCTCTGTACTCACTACTCATTCCCTGCTACGCAGATTACTATCTCACCCTTAGGCGCTTTCGCCGTGAAATGTGCAATCAATTCATCCAAACTACCTCGTATGGTCTCTTCGTGTATCTTGCTAATCTCACGAGTAACCGATGCCTTTCGCTCCCCACTACATACCATAGCCAATTGCTGAAGCGTCTTTACCAATCGGAATGGAGACTCGTAGATGATAAATGTCTGGTCCAACTGTGCCAAATATTGCAAGCGCGTCTGTCGTCCTTTCTTCTGTGGTAAAAAACCCTCAAAATAGAAATGGTTATTGGGCAGACCAGAGTCCACTAATGCCGGTACAAAAGCAGTTGCTCCTGGCAAGCATTGAATCTCCACATCCGCTTCTGCTGCAGCGCGCACCAAGAAAAAACCCGGGTCAGAGATAGCAGGAGTTCCTGCGTCTGAGATTAGAGCAATGTTTGCACCAGCTTTGAGTCGCTCCACAAGATCTGCCGAAGTGGCATGCTCATTGAATTTGTGATGACTTTTTAGTGGAGTACGGATATCAAAATGCTGCAGAAGAATACCACTGGTACGAGTATCTTCAGCTAAAATTAAATCTACATGCTTCAGCACTTCAATAGCGCGGAAAGTCATGTCTTGTAGATTGCCAACAGGAGTGGGGACGATATAAAGCATTGTTGCAATTGATTAGTGATATTTGTTTATCCAAAACGGCGATGCAAAGTTACAATGAATTGCTGGTAAGTATTACTCTCTTGATCCCATTGGAAACGCATATTGATGTAATCCATGGCTTCTGCAAAAGAGTGCAACTGATCTAATTCATTCAATGTGCGTTGCATCAGTTCGGCGTTTTGAGCAAATAACTCGCGCTGATAGAGAAAACGATCACCAATAGAAATAGCCTGACGGATATCCGTTACAGCCTTGCCATATATACTCGCTTTGGAAGTAATTTCTTCCACTTTCACCTCTTCTTCTTTTACATCCTCTACTTTCGGCTGAGGTGCAGGCTCCTCTACTTTCACCTCTTCCACTTTTACCTCCTCTACTTTTGGTTGAGGTGTAGGCTCTTCCAACTTTACCTCTTCCACTATAGGCTGTGGAGCAGGCATCGGAGCAGCCACGCTGACTGCTTCCGATTGCCTTGTCTCAAGGGCCTTGAGCGTTTGGAGCATTGTATTTACATGAGTTCCTACTGCCTGAAGTTTAATCATGTTCTCTTGCTGTGCTTTCTCTAATCGCTGTAGGCGTTCTTCCCAAGTTTGCAAAGATTGCTCTTTGCTTTGCAGCATTTGCTCTTTTGCTTCAAGAGCAGCAAGGCGAGCTTCTATAGTTTCAAAATATTTGATTACTTCTTCCATATTCGATTGATTAATTATTTTGTGGCGTCTTCTAACTTCTTCATCATTGCGAACATGAAAATAGCTGCAATGAGACATACTGCGATGAATACACTCCAAACACCCCATAATGGCATATCGCCCCAAAGGTTACTACCGATAGATACAAGGTAGTTGCCAATAGCAGTCGCTACAAACCAGCCACCCATCATCATACCTTTGTATTTAGGAGGAGCTACTTTACTTACAAATGAAATACCCATTGGACTGAGCAACAACTCAGCAAAAGTCAAAATCAAGTAAGTGTAAATAAGCACATTAGCATTCACAAATGTAGCATCGCCTGTTACACGAGCCAACTCTTGTGCATTAGGAGTGAGCAAACCAATAGAAGCAACAGCCATTACTACATAAGCAATAGTAGCTACCACCATACCATACGCAATCTTACGAGGAGCAGAGGGCTCTTTGCCTTTCTTGGCCAATGCTCCAAAGAGTGCCATGCTGAATGGAGTGAGAGCCACTACATAGAATGGGTTGAACTGCTGGAAGATAGGAGCACTAAGTTTGATGCCTTCTGGAGAAATATTGAGGTATTTATATGCCAATACAGCTAAAGCACCAATAATAGCTACGCCAGAAATAACTTTGCTCTTCTTCTCTTTGCTTTGTGCCAATGAGAAACCAGCATATACCATAATCACTATCATCACTAAGTTGATAATATCAAAGGCCATAGTTTGTACGCCGGTGCAGAGGGGCTGAACGAACTCGTCTGCAAAATAGGTTAGTGTCAAACCATTTTGGTGGAAGGCCATCCAGAAGAAGATAACTACAGCAAATACGAGACACAATGCCACAATACGCTTCTTGGTCTGCTCCGGAGTCAGTTCTTCTATTTGCGCACCACCCGTAGCAGCTGTTTGCTTTGCAGAGTTCTCAACATGCTTAAACCAAGGGCGACAAGCATAGTAAATAGCAATACTCAATACCAATGAAGCACAGGCTACCATGAAAGCAAAGTGATAACTGTCATTCACACTCACACCAAGACTTGTTTGTGCCCAATCCATAATCTTCACTGCTGCGGTAGGAGCAAACATCGCACCAATATTGATCGCCATATAGAAAAGACTGAAAGCAGCATCACGCTTGTCTGCATATTTAGGGTCATCATAGAGGTTACCTACCATCACTTGTAAGTTGCCTTTGAATAAACCCGTACCGAAACTAATCAGTACCAATGCGGCTATCATCGCCACCATTGCTATACTATCGCTACCCAGAGGTACTGCCAATAGTACATAACCAAGGAACATAACTATAATACCGATAGTTACGCATTTGCCATAACCAATCTTGTCTGCCAGCATACCACCTACAAGCGGTAGGAAATATACAAGAGCAAGGAATGTGGAGTAGATTTGTCCTGCTGCGTCTGCCTCAAGACCGAAATTAGCACGCAAAAAGAGTGCAAAAACGGCTAACATCGTGTAGTAGCCAAATCGTTCGCCTGTGTTGGCAAGTGCCAAAGCAAACAATCCTTTAGGTTGATTTTCGAACATAATGATTTTGTTTTTAGTTAGTATTATTTTGTTTATTTTTTATCTCAATCTCTGTGCACCATCCATACTTGTCCTCGGTGCGCCCATACTGGATATCTTGTAGCGCGTGATATAACTTCGTGAGTATAGGACCAGGTCTGTCTCCAAACGAGTAGGTGATATTATTATCAGGATCCACTACGCGTGTTAGCGGAGAAATCACACATGCCGTACCACATGCTGCTGCTTCGCTTATCTCACCCAACTCCTCCACACGGATAGGACGGCGAGTAACTTGCATACCCATCTCACGCGCAAGAATCATCAGCGAGTCATTCGTTATACTGGGCAATATAGCACTACTATCAGGGGTGAGGTATTCCCAACCTTTTGCCTCTAACCTTTCGCCTTTAATCTCTTTTATCCCAATAAAATTGGAAGCTGTACATTCATCGATAAAGGTATGTGTCTTGGCATCAGTAAACATACACTCATACCCCATCGCGTGAGCTTGTTCACTCGCACGGAAAGAAGCCGCATAGTTGCCTCCTACTTTCCAACACCCCGTACCTTGAGGCGCCGCACGGTCTATGGTGCGATTGACAATAGCAGGCGTCCCTTTGAATCCATTTGGAAAATAAGGTCCAATAGGAGTAGCAATAACCACAAACTCACAATCTTTACCAGGACCTACACTAATCTCAGGAGTAGTTGCAACCAATAGCGGACGGAAGTATAAAGTGGCACCAGTCTCGTAAGGAGGTAGAAAATCGATATTCTTCTCTAATGCCAATAAAATAGCTTCGCAAAATAAATCCGTGGGTATCGGCGTCATTAGCAATCCTTCTGCTGAATGATACATCCGCTTTGCGTTCTCCTCCATGCGGAAAAGGCGAACTTTACCATCTACTCCACGAAAGGTTTTCAACCCCTCAAAACATTCCTGCCCATAATGCAAACCCGTCGCTGCTGCATGAATGCGGATATATTTATCTTGAGTGGCATAAGGTTTCTCCCATACACCATTATGATAAGCGCAACGAACAATATAGTCCGTCTCTGTATAGTGAAATGTTAATGCTTTCCAATCAATATTTTTCATCCCTTAATTCTTTAATTGTCTCTGGACCATACTCAAAAAGTAAATCCAAAATACTATTCCCTTTACCAAAATAGGTGTTCAGCTCTTGTCCTGCCCAAGCAGTAGTTACCTGATAGGCGTATCCTGGTATGGGCGTGGCGCTATTAGATATCAGTTGCATAATCGTTTCGTGCATGGCGTTATTCAAGTCCACCAACCATCTTGTTTCACGCTCATAGAAGGGTTTGAAAAACTCTGCATAGTAATCAAAATAAGGCGTGTGCTTGTAAGCGCTCATAAGAGCAATCCAATGCTGATGCTGCCATCGTTGCTGATAACTAATCTCTATATCGCGCGTAAGCTGCTTGTGGTCCACTTTCTTGACAGGTACGCTAAGCATTAATGGCGCATCTGGTGTGGTGATAAGGCATCGATTACGAAAAGTTTGCTTCTCAAAACTCTCCATTACCTCAATCTGATTGTCTGTGGGATTGAGAAGATATGTGCGATACCAATCAATAGGAGCTAAATATGCAGTAGGTAAAATAACCATCTCTCTTCTATCAATTCTTGGCACCTCGCCCTAAACGATTCCAACGAATAGAGTGCTTGTCTTTATCTATGCTCAACCAAATGAAAACAGGACGACCCACAATATGATCTTCTGGCACAAATCCCCAATATCTACTATCGGCACTATTATGCCTGTTATCACCCATCATCCAATAGTAATCCATACTAAACTCATACTCCTTGCCAACAGTCATAGGTTTGAACTCATATGCATCCGCAATGCGCTTATATATCCAGTAGTTCTCTTCGGTAATCATTACCTTGTCTCCCTTACGGGGAATGTATATGGCACCATAGTTATCTCGCGTCCATTCATTATGTCCCAACGGATACACGGCACCACCATATATTTCTGGTTCTACTACTATCTGAAGCACATGAGGATTTTTGGCTAATTCGTCTCTCATGCTTTGCGTAAGTGGAAAATGCCATGTGGTGGCATCTAATTGCTGACGGTCATCTACACTGATGCCTATCTTCTCCATGTACTTGTTGCTAAAGGAATGTCCGTCTGTTTGTACCAAGTAATTAAGTTGTAATCCTTCGCGCTGCGGCTCTTGCACCCAATCACCATCCATGGCGCTTTTAGTCCATATCACATTATTGATAATCTTCAAACTGTCACCAGGCGTACCTACACAACGCTTTACATAGTTCTCGCGCCTGTCAACAGGACGCGTCACTATCTCACCGAATATATCTTGGCGATTATGAACGGTCTCTTGCCCATAACGGTGGCATAGTGTGTAATAGTCTGGATTCTGCATCTTGATGCATACTGTGTCACCAGTAGGAAAATTAAACACAACAATGTCGCCTTTTTTAGGACTAGTCCATCCTTTAAGACGCTTGTATTCCCAATGAGGATTATCAAAATAACTCTTTCCGCCACCTAACCAATTAGGCATAGTATGCTGCACTAAGGGCATCGAGAGAGGCGTCTGAGGTACACGAGCACCGTACGCCATCTTACTTACATAGAGAAAATCACCTACACAAAGGGTCTTCTCCAAAGAAGAAGATGGAATCTGATAGTTTTGGAAAACATATAGATTGATGAAATAAACAGCCACCAATGCAAATACAATCGCATCTATCCACGAACAAATCGTGTATAACAACGGATTAGCATGTGGATTTTCAGGCTCATCTTTTGAAGCTGGTTTATAACGGTGCCACCATGTGTAATTGATATAACGAGTGGTGAACATGTCTATAATCAATGGTAATAATAAGAGCCAACCGAGACTTGCCCAATCACCCCATGCTACCCATACAATAAAAACTATGTATAGCGCACTCCAAATACCAGCGCGCATCCACCCTCTACGATTAACTTTGTCTATTCGTTCTTTAAAACTCATACTATCTAAAATCTAAAATCTGCAATCTAAACTCCTAACACCTCTTGCATCGTGTGGAATCCACTCTTGCCTTGCATCCATTCTGCAGCAATGACAGCCCCAAGGGCAAATCCTTTGCGTGATTTGGCGGAGTGACTAATGCGGATAGTATCCACTTCACTGTCCCATACTACTGTGTGAATACCAGCCACCTCGCCCTCTCGAATAGACTCGATATCTGCTATCGGTAGTCGCTCCTCGCCGATGGCCTCTTGAAGCGTTTTGGCAGTGCCGCTGGGGGCATCCAACTTGTGGATATGATGTACTTCTGTCATGTGAGGACTGTAATCGGGGTATGCAACCATAAGTTTCGCCAATTGGCGATTGAGCGCAAAAAGGATATTCACGCCTATACTGTAGTTGGACGACCACATCATTCCCGCCTCTTGTCTTATCACCTCTTGCTTTATTGCCTCTATATCCCATCCCGTAGTGCCACATACCACAGGCACGCCTGCTGCCCAAGCACGACGGATATTCTGCTCTGCTGTTTGCGGAGTGCTGAACTCAATGGCGACATCTGCCGAAGCAAAGGACGCCGACTCGAAATCGCACAAGTTATTTTGGTCTATGATGCATACAATCTCGTGCCCGCGCTCCAAAGCGATGGACTCAATCATATGTCCCATTTTACCATATCCAATTAATGCTATTTTCATAAATAATAATACATTCTCAATGTGACTAATTATGTTAAAAAACAAACGCGAGCGCAAAGATACAAAAAAATATCCATATATGCAAACGCATATATAGTATAATGTACAATGAGACGGTTTTTTCTCCTTTTTCCGTCAATTATTCTACATCAAAGTGAAGAAATAAGTGCCCTTATGTGTCATATTAGCGCCAATTACTCACGCGAATAAAGGTGCCATCGGGAAGAATAGGTTTGGTTAATATATTCACCCATTCAGGACGACCATACGATTGGTCTTGCGATTTGTATTCGTAACTGTTGGGGCATGCCTTGCCTTTCGTTAAACCTGTGGACCAACCTGTAGGATGTAAAATACCTTCGTCCCAAGTGGTGTATGCCCATATGGTCTCTCCCCACCAACGCCATGGACGAGAAAGATAAATCTGCTGCTGACCCTTATTGATAGATAATTGCTCATTAGTCATCGGTTGTGCCAATTCATCGGATGTGGCATAGCGAATATGACAGCGATAAAAGAGCAGCCCACGAACTTGTGGCACAGGAGTCGTTCCGTCGTATTTATCAGGGCGTTCGTGTCCCTCACTGTCAGAGCGTCCTGCTGCTATATAGCATTTGTCATTTTTCTCATTATTGATATTCGCAACAATAGTGGCTCTATAAACAGCCATCTTCATACCACCAAAAATAAAATCTACACTTCCTTGTAACACACCACCTTGCCAATAAATAGAAGCACCCTGTTCACCATATAACACATCTTGTCGCCCAATAGCACGGCAGTTCTTGAGATGCGCATTCGTAGCTGTTCTTGTGAAAGAAATAGCTGCCGCGCGTTCGCGGTAACGCTTCTTTTGTACATCTGTCGAACCAATCGTCTTAGGACGAGTAGGCATCACTTTCTTAGGACGCTCTTTCGCTGTCCACTCCAAGTTGGATTGACTGATATCTACCAAACTGTCCGCTGCCTCACGCTCAGAAATATACATGTTGAATGAGTTCTCGAAAATGATATCTTCTGCATAGAAATCAGGGGCTGTAACCAATACTGAGGCATTCCATTTGCGAGTGCGACTACCACCATAATTGATTGTGTTCCCCATACTCTTGTATTGGTATCCATGCCCATAGTACCAAGTAATACGCACCGCATTCTTATCGCAGTCAACACCATGGTTATACATCTTAATAGAAGGTGTAGAACTGGCATTCTTCATACGCAATCCGGGTATGTCTATCGTCAATTCTTCTTGGTAAGTACCAGGTTCTATGAGAATAGTCGTGCGCTCGCCATGACTCTTGTAAACGGCACGAGCAGAGTCCAATGCTGCATTGATACTCTCTCCATTATGCACATGCAATATAAGCGAAAAAATAAGTGCTATCATAATCCCAAAATCTAAAATCTAAAATCTAAAATCTATAAACCTCCATCACACAGCGCTTGCAATCGAACTGCAAGCGTAATACCTGTCCATTACGCAATCGCAAGTATTGAGGCTCCTTGCTGATAGGATAAGGATTAGTCTTGCGGCAATGCCCCAATTCATGCAAAAGGCAGTATTTACAAGTCATTAAAGGCTGTTTATCACTTGTCGTCTCCATTCGTTCAGTACACGTATAGGTATGAAATACGGTTTACTATCTACTTTTACTTCGCGTGCTATATAAATGCTATCCCCTAACTTACTCAACTGCGTCTCAATTGTTTCTATGGCTTTCTCTGCATTGCGAGCCGGCTCTTTGTCGTATGTAAAATAGCCTTCTGCAGCGCCCATTCGTAAATAGAAACCATCTTCCGTCTCGCGAAAAATAATATCTATTGGAATACGCCGCTCACTATGCAAACTCTTAACGAAATGAGTGTCTAAATTGCGGTAAAGAGGCACATGGCTACGCATAGGAGGCAAGTGCTTATTGATGACAATAGTATCCCCTTCTATACCATTGACATTAAATCCTTCTTCCCCCATCGCCAAACCATCGCCATTATGCAATTCAATGCCTTCTTGCAGTCGCACACGCATGCGGTTACCTTGTATTCCGATTACCTCGCCAATATATTCTCCTGTCGATTTTGGAGTCTCCCAATTAGCCATGTGAGGAGTCCGTCCATGCAAGAAATAATCTATCCCACCTCTATGAAAAGTCTTCTCTGGGTTAGGACTAAAAGTGCGGCGGTAAAAATGTTCCGTGTGGGGAAACATAGCGTCTAATAACTCTCTGTAATAAGCAGTTACATTGGTTACATAGTCAGCATCCTTAAGCCTGCCTTCTATCTTCAATGTACTCACACCGGCTTCTATCAGTTCCGCCAAAGAAGCACTCCTATCCATATCCTGTAGGGATAATAAATAACGCTGGTGAATAGCCTTGCCATCATCATCTACCACCTCTTGCATATCTGCGTCCAATAGGTCGTATGCCATACGGCAATACTGACTGCATGCACCTCTATTAGCACTTCTCCCACTGAGAACTTCGGATATAAAGCATTTACCGGAATATGACACGCATAGTGCACCATGAACGAAAACCTCCAATTCAATCGGCTCTTCCTTGTTCTCGGTACTATAAACAGCTACAGCGCGGTGTATATCACTTATTTCTTGAATACTTAACTCACGCGCTAAAACAACGCGCTTAAATCCTAATTGCTGCAATCGTATCACATCTTCCGCCGTGCGGTTATCGCATTGCGTAGAAGCATGTAAACGGATAGGAGGTAAATCAAAATCCAGTAGGTGTAAATCCTGAATAATAAGTGCATCTACACCTATTTTATATAGCGCGTGCGCGAGCGCAACTGCCTGCGAATATTCATCCTCATGCAAAAGCGTATTAAGCGTAACCAATACTTGCACTCCATAGGCATGCGCATACTGTACTACTTCAGTGATGTCTTCCAAACTGTTTCCTGCGGCTTGACGAGCACCAAAAAGAGGAGCACCGATATAAATAGCATCTGCTCCTGCTTGAATAGCGGCAATCGCAACCTGCTTATCTCTCGCAGGTGATAATAATGATATATGACATGCTTCTGACATGCTATTCCCTCATCGCTTCGCTCAACCGATACATCACAATACCTGCCGTGACGGACACATTCATTGAGTGCTTCGTACCATATTGTGGTATCTCAATGCACGCGTCACAGGCATCCACTACTTCTTGCTGCACACCAAAAACCTCATGACCCAATACGACGGCAATCTTACACTCACCATCTATCTGCTCTGCCGCTTGCTCCAAACTGATTGAGTCGTGCGCCTGCTCCACAGCATAACAAGTGTATCCTTCCTCTTTGAGCACCCGAATAGCCTCTTTCGTGTCTGCGAAATACTTCCAAGCAACACTCTCTTCGGCACCTAATGCAGTCTTATGAATTTCTTGGTTAGGTGGACAGCAACAGATACCACATAGATACACTCCCTCTAATAACATCGCATCTGCCGTACGGAAAACAGCACCGATATTATGCTGACTGCGCACATTGTCCAATACCACAATAAACGGCAGTTTGTCTGCCGTGTGGAACTCTTCGACGCTCATGCGCCCCATTTCTGCTATCGTTCGTTTAATCATAAGGCAAAAGGAAGATTGATATGTAGTATCTTATTGGTCTCGTCTATCTCAATAATGAAATCTTCATGTAGCGGAATAAGCCGCTCATCAGCCAAAGTGGCAAGCGTATTGATTGTAGATTCGTCTATATGAACAATACTTCCTAATACACCCATCTCTTTATCATGCACCTCGTATCCTACCAAATCCTGCCATGTCAGCATCTGTTCCACCTCACTGTTAACATCACTTCGTAGCATATATGCTTCACTACCCGTCAACGCTGCCGCTTGCGGCTCGCTATCAACACCTACTAATCGAAAAATAAGCGAATCAGCATTCTTCGCACGCCATCCATCTACACGATAGGGAACGAGTATATTATCTCGCTCCAAGATGATGAATGTGGCATCTGCATCATCCCATAAAGTGTTCACCGTCTGACAATTTACTTCGCCTTGCTTCCCGTGAGGACGACGGATAGTACCGATATGTATTACTTCTTCTTTATGTATCATTGGCGTTGCGTGATTGTTATTCTGTCTCCCGAATGTACCACATTCAGTCTGCGTAAATATTCATCGGCTATGCCTTTGGTTGGTACTGCTGTTCCGCTACCCAAATCAAATTGCTCACCGCATACAGGACAGGTGGCAAAAATACCTTCTACCGTGCAGGATTGCCGTTCATATACGCAGTTGGGACAACAGAGATCATACGCATCATATCCACCCATCATATTGATATATACCACCACACCGGCATAACCCCACGCATCCGTACCCAATGGCTTCTGGATGAACTCACCATCGTAGAAATAACCATCTTCATTCACAATGATATGTGAGTAGGAGGCAGTAGGTATAAAGTGTACGAACGGCCCTACATTCGTATCTATTGTGATACGTACAGGATATGTTGGTACACTGCTGCGGAAAATAGGAGGATCTTCACATGCGCCGAGAATAAAGACGCACACACCTAAGAGTATTAGTTGCCAAGTACGGAGCATATATGAATCGTATAAATCAGTGTAGAGTAGGGAGGAATATAACCCGTTGTGCCTTCTGTTCCAAAACCTTCCGCATTATACTCGTCCTCCTCTTGGTATTTCTGATAATCATAACCCAAGTAACATGGGATATAGAGTTCTATATCACCATTATTATTTATCTTCGTGCAACCCTCTGCAAAACCAGGAATAGTGTTGCTTAATGTGAGAGTTACTTGGTTGCCTGCATCAATCTGATGACCGTTAATCAGTTTAACGGTATAATCACATTGAATAGAACTGGTGATATTCGGCTTGGCATCTTGTGGAGTTGGGTTGGCAATAATCTTGTATTGTAATCCACTGGCACTTGTCTGTACTCCTTCGGCTAAGGCGTTTTGCTCCAACCATAACTCGTTCTGAATTTTCCAATCCATCCAGTTGTTTTGCTTGCATCCTATGAGCATCAATAGCCCCATCATGCAAAAAAGTATTTTTTTTATCATATCTCTTAAAATCTAAAATCTGCAATCTAAAATATAAATTCTAAAATCTTCCTCCGCGCACCGGCGCTACTTCGTTATCCACTGCTCTGGATTAAGTATATTCCTATCTTTGTATATTTGGAAATAGAGTTCCGTCTTTTGGTCTTGCTCTGGGTCGGTGAAGATAGTACCAATAGCTTGTTTGGTCTCCACTTTGTCCCCTTGCTTTACTTGTAACTTACTCAAGTTGGAATAAACAGTACGGTAGTTACCATGCTGCACAATCACAGCATAAGTGCCGCCCACCATGAAGCAACTCGTCACTTCACCTTTGTATATGGCGCGGGCTTTCATCCCAGCCGTCGTCTGGATATAAATACCTTTGTTATCCATCACCACCTGCTTATATACAGCGTGTTGTTGCTTGCCAAACTTACCACTAATCATTCCTTTTTCTACAGGCCAAGGTAAACGCCCCTTGTTCGCTTCAAAACCACCGGCTACTAATTTCTGCTCTTTGGTAAGTGCTGTCTTTGAAGCAGCCTGCTTGCGGATGATATCATCAATCTTCTTATTGAGTGCAGCCACGCTTTTCTGTTTCTGCTGCAACTGCTTGGTCAACTTCTTCTCTTTACTCTTGAGCTGGTCCAACATGCTTTGCTGCTTGCGCTCATCGCGTTGTAGATTAGCTTGCTCACGCTTGCGAGAACTTAACGCAGTCTGTTTGTTAGTCTTGTTGTCTTGCAGCATGGCATCCTGCATATCTATCTCCGCTTGTGTCGCCTCAATGCGTTTGACTTGACTCTTCCTGTATTGGGCAAACTCCTGCAAATAACGCGCACGGCGAACCAACTGCTGAAAATTATCACTGCTAAATAGAAAGAGCAAAGGCGACTGTTGTGTCTGTGCGTAATGGCTCTGCCTAACCATCATCGCATAATCCTCCTTGTATTGCTCTAATACTTTTTGAAGCGAGTCGCGAGTATTATGTAGCGTCGTAATCTCACTATCTAAAGCCGTAATCTCACTATCCAAAGTGCGAATGAGCTGTCGCTGGTTCTTGATATTCTGACCTATCAGTTCCAACTTGTTGAGCGTAGCACTCTCCTCGCGCTTCGTCTCCTTGAGCATCTTATTCGTCTGTTCGATCTCTCTCTGCAGTTTCTTTTGCTTCTTCTGTAAATCTTTTACACTCTCAGCAGAGGCGAAAGGAACGATAGACAAACATAGCAATATGTAAAATATTTTTCTTATAACCATTGGGTAATATCTATCTGTTTGTATTTATGTGTCGGTTGTTTCTGAATGCGAATAGGACTATCCAACTGCCTTTCGGGATATTGTATCTGTATCTCTATAGTTTGTTTCTTGAATGAATATTGCAATCGAGCTTTCTCTTTGCCATGCGGTAGTTCAGCCGAGCATATCTGTTGAAGCGTCTCCCATGTCAGTTTAGGCGTTATGTGCTGGTTGAATAGGTTGTATGTCGCTACCGCATATTGACCATGTAACTTGTCTATACAAGTCACCTCGCTTGGCGTCGCCTCTATGCGCATCATCTCAATCCCTAACATAGGCATTACGCTAATCACTACCAAGGAGTCGCGAACAGCCTGCATCGTAATACTCGCACTCAGTTTGTTATCACCCATTTCCACCGTTCCTTGCGCATTGCGGATGACACATGTGTGCCATGTAGGTGTACTCTCTGCCGGAAGAGTAGGACCTACTGTCTTCTTCGTTCCGCAGCCTGCCAGAACCATCAGTGCTATTATGTAAATATATATCCGCTTTTTCATTTCGTTATCCATTACTTTCGCGTCAGCCATCTTTCGCGTAGCCAAGAATTTATTTCGTTTCTACTATCCTGATATGTTCTTCAATCACCCCTCTGGTCTCCTCGTCCGCATACTGCGCCGCACGATTTAGATAAAAGAGTGCCAACGAGTCTTGCCCTTGCAAGTGTAAAATCCAACCATAGGTATCTAAATAAACAGGATTATTGGGCTCCTCGCGTATTGTACGCTCACTCATACGCTCTGCGCGTTTCAAATCGCCACCGTGAGTGGCTAAATGATATGCGTAGTTATTGAGAACAACCAATTGGTATGGGTCAATAGCTAATATCTTGTCATAGAGCGCGTATAAATCGCTGGGCTTAGCACCTATCTGCTCCATCAACTGCAAACGGAATAGCAAAAACTGCATATTGTTAGGGTCTTGTTCCAAATAGGTGTCAATAGCTTCAATAGCTTTTTTGTTCTTACCCCATTGTGCATAGATGCGGTATCTATTGAGCGCACTATATGCGTCGTATCCTTGAAGGCGATCTATCTTATCTTGTGTCTGCAGGGCTTTCTTCCAATTCTGATTAGACATGTATAGCCATACCAACTGTGCCAAAAGGTCCTTGTTGGTGCTGTTATGCCGCTCAGCCTCTTCGATTACCTGCAAGGCTTTATCGAACCCCTCTGGAGTGCGTTGTTCTAATAACATTGAGTAGTAGTTCTGCCATTGGTCTTTGGGGTCTAAAGCAAAAGCAGTTTGGAATGTCTCTAATGCGCGCTCGTCTTGTCCTAAAGCATCATAGAGCATGCCTAACTGGCAAAGGGTCATGCCGTCAGAAGGATGGAGTTGGTGGCAGAAATCTAATAGAACCAATGCCTCGTCGTATTGCTTCTCTTCGATGGCTTGTTTAGCGGCATACCAATAGTAGGTGAACTGTTGCTCACGCTCTACTGATAGCCTATCTTGACTGTGTATCTGTCCCAACGAACAAATCCCCACCATCAGTATCACTACTATGTATTTATATCCATTCATTATCCTTCATTATCCGTCATCTTTAATCCCCTACTCACTACTCTGTCCATCCTCTAACAGCGCAGCGGTCTAACAATGAAATGGTCTAACTTCCATCAAAATGTTTTCTTTATTTTTGTTTCTAAAGTCTAAATTCTAAATTTTGCAATCTAAAATCTATCTCCTCCCGCTATGCCCAAAACCTCCAGCGCCGCGTTCTGTCTCGCTCAATGCACTCACTTCTACCACCTCAGGTGTCTCGTGTTTTGCAATCACCATCTGGCAGATGCGCTCACCGGGTTCGATCGTCTGTGACTCACCGCTAAGGTTTATCAGGATAACACCTATCTCGCCACGGTAGTCTGCATCAATAGTACCGGGAGTGTTCAAAACGGTGATACCCCGCTTGAGCGCCAAACCGCTGCGCGGGCGTATCTGTGCTTCGTAACCCACAGGCAACTCGATGAAGAGGCCTGTTGGGAATAACTTACGCTCCATAGGTTGGAGTGTGATTGCTTCGCTGATGTTACAGCGTATATCCATTCCTGCTGCCTGTTCGCTCTCGTATCTCGGCAGTGGATTAGCACTCTTATTAATAATCTTTATCTCCATATATTCATTGTTCATTATCTAAAACCTCTTCTCCACCAGCACTTGCAATCCATCTTCCACTATACGAATCCGTATATCTTTCTCCATTTCCACTGGGTCGCCATCAATATGGAATGGCGCATTTGTCTCGCGAACAAGCAGCACCTCTTTCGCACGCAGCGTATCCATGAAATGGCTATTATCAATCGAACCCGTAAACAACCGTAATGCCAAGGAAGCGCTGCCTAAGATTGCATGACTCGACATCAGCATGATATCCATTTTGCCGTCTTGCACACTCGCTCTCGGAGCAATAAGCGCTTCGTAACCCCATTGGTTCGCGTTCGCAAAAGTGATCAAGAATGCTCTATGCTCTACGCATTCTTCCGTTTGACCATCCAGGTACAACTTATAGGTCTGTGGCTCGTAGGAGAACGCATCTTTAATCACATTCTGCAAGTA
>JAZNQB010000168.1:0-9094 GCA_045589995.1 Paludibacteraceae bacterium | reverse complement strand
GCCTATTTGGCACGCTGCTACATGGGGCAAAAGAGTTACGAGTCCGCCACCGAGTATTATCAGGCCTATGTGCGCAACTACCCCAAAGGCAAATACGCCACCGAAGCACATTTCCAAGTAGGGCACTGCCAGTACTTAGACGCACCAGACGCACGATTAGACCAGCAAACCACTCAAAACGCTATACAAGCATTCACACTCTTTGTGGAACTATTTCCAGAGAGCCCATACGCAGAGCAAGCATACACAGAGATGAGTGAGTTATACGACAAACTGGCACACAAAGAGTTGTATAACGCTCAGTTATATTATAATTTAGGCAGCTATTTGGGCAACAATTATTTGAGCTGCGAGATCGTGGCAAAGAATGCACTTAAAAACTACCCCAGCAATAAGTACCAAGAGGATTTCAACTGGCTTATTCTACAAGCCAAATACCAGCAGATGGTTCTTTCTATCGAAGAGAAGAAAATAGATCGAGCCCGCGATACACAAGATGAATATTACAATTTCATCACCGAATATTCCAACTCCAAGCATCGCAAAGAAGCAGATAGAATGCTAATACAAATACGCAAAATAACAAAAGAATAAGATATGGACTACAAAAATTCAAAAGCACCAAAGAACACGGTGACACGCGACATTAACCAATTGACCGAACCAGTAGGTAATGTGTACGAAACCGTTGCTATCATCGCTAAACGCGCTAACCAAATCAGCACAGGTATCAAGAAAGAGTTAGACGCCAAATTGCAAGATTTCTCTGTTCCTCAGGACGCATTGGACGAGACTTTTGAGAACAAAGAGCAAATCGAGATTAGCCGTCAATACGAGCGTTTGCCAAAGGCAACCCTGATGGCTACCCAAGAATTTATCGACGGCGAATTGGCATACCGTTCCGGTAACCGCGACGAGGCATTGAAGTAATACTCAATGAGTTTACAAAGCAAACATATCCTCGTTGGTATCAGCGGTGGTATAGCCGCTTACAAGATACCCGAACTCATCCGCTCACTGATCAAAGAGGGCGCAGAGGTGCGAGTGGTTGTTACCCAAAACGCATTAGAGTTCGTAACAGAACTAACCCTACAAACCCTCTCGGGTAGTAGGGTTTATTCGAATGTATTCGCCGCCATCAACGAGCATAGCACCGAGCATATCTCTCTTCCCGATTGGGCAGACATGATGGTAGTGGCGCCAACCACCGCCAATGTGTTGGGCAAGATGGCTGCGGGTATAGCAGACGATGCCCTCACCACCACCCTATGCTCCTGCGCAGCACGCAAACCCATCATCCTCGTGCCCGCCATGAACGATAAGATGTGGGAGAACCCCGCCACACAACAAGCCATTCGCACACTCCAATCATGGCCTAATATCACTGTCTTAGAGCCCGAAGAAGGCTTTCTCGCATGCGGTACCAGTGGCAAAGGACGTATGCCTGAGATAACACTCATCCAAGAGGCGATAGAGACAGCACTCACACCTCAAACACTCCAATCCGAGCATATCCTTATCACAGCCGGTCCCACTCAAGAGCGCCTTGATCCAGTGCGTTACCTGAGTAACTACTCTACCGGCAAAATGGGTGTTGCTCTCGCACATGAATGCGCCAGAAGAGGCGCAGAGGTTACATTAGTACTTGGACCAAGTACCCAACCCGTCTATAATTTAGGCAAACTCCACACTATCCGTGTCACCTCCGCATATGAGATGTACGAGGCTTGTCAGGGCGCATGGCCAGACAGCACTACAGCTATCTTGTGCGCTGCCGTTGCTGACTACATGCCCGCTCATGAGGCAGGAGAGAAGATAAAGAAACAACCCGGACAGACCGAACTAACTTTGGCTCTGCGCACAACACCCGATATCGCTAAATATTTGGGCGCAAATAAGCAAGCAGCGCAAAAACTAATTGGTTTTGCATTAGAAACAGAGCACGAGCAAGAACATGCACTCCGCAAAATGCAGACTAAGAATATGGACGCCATCGTACTTAATTCATTACGCGATGCGGGCGCTGGTTTTGGAGTGGATACCAACCGCGTTACAATCCTGCAACCAGATAAAGCCCCACTATCCTTCCCTTTGCAGCGCAAAGCAGAGATAGCTGCACTCATCATCGATTCACTTATAGAGAAACAAAATTGCTAATATTCTAACATAGAACGACAAAAAAAGAGAAGCGACGCTTCTCTTTTTTCTCTTACTTAAACAATCCGAACAATCCCTTTTTCTTGGTGTCCTGTTCAGCATCTTCAACTTTAGCCTCTGCCTCTGTTTGCTCCATTTCCGGAGACCATTCCGGACGCTCAGCTATTTCACCTAATTGGTCCTTCACATAGCCCATTACATCTTGCAATCCCTCTGCGAAACGAGCAAAATCCTCTTTATACAAGAATACTTTGTGCTTCTCAAACGAAGGTGCTTCCGCTCCATCTGACTGGCGACGCTTGCTCTCTGTAATACACAAATACAAGTCCTCATTACGCGCTTTGCGTACATCTAAATAATAAATGCGCTTTCCAGCTTTCACCGAACGACTGTATACAATCTCCGGCTCTCTTCTCTCTTCAAACTTCCGATTTTCCATCTTTGCGAATAAATTAAACGATTTCGGTGCAAAATTACTACTTTTTTTGCATATATCAAAATTATTTCGTAAATTTGCACGATTTTTTACTCGCGCGTATTATGCGCGCTCACATACGGACATATACATTTTATAATATGATTAATAGAACGATGGTTCGAACACGCGTTATACAAACGCTGTTCGCGTACTACAAAAATTCTGACAAGACCGTTTTAAGTGTGCGTAAGGAGTTGCACAAGAGTTTTGCAGACACATATGATTTGTATTTCATTCTATTGGAGTTTGCGAATGAATTGACCGCCTATGCCCAGCAGCAGATAGAGGAGCAGTTGGTTCGTGCCCGTGCTACTCACTCGAGTTGGGTACCAAACAGACGCTTTGTAAACAACCACGTCGCACAGCAGATATTTGACAATCGCTCGCTTCGTGCACGCATCCAAGAGCAACGCTTGAGTTGGGATAGTGGTATGCCAGTTATCAGCAATGTATATAAGCAAATGGTGGAGAGTGATTTCTATCGCACCTATATGCATGCTGAAAGTTGTTCCTATGAGGATGACAAACGCCTTTGGAGACAAATCTACCAATTCTTATTAGTGGGTAACGAGACCTTGCAGGAATCATTAGAAGAGATGGAAGTGGTATTAGACAAAAGCAATTGGACGATTGATGTGGATGTTGTTCTGAGTTATGTCATCAAGACCATTAAGCGTTTTAAGGAAGACAGCACACCAGAAACTCCGCTACTGCAAATGTTCGATTCGGAAGAGGAATTACTATTTGCCACCGAGCTATTAGAAAAGGCCATACAGGGCCATGAGCAGTACGAGCAGTTCATCAATTCACATCTCAAAGGTTGGGAAGCAGATCGTATTGCTGACATGGACCGTGTTATCTTAGAGACAGCCTTGGCTGAGATAGTAGAGTTCCCGCAGATTGCACTGACCATTTCGCTTAACGAATATATTGAGTTAGCGAAAGAATACTCAGGTGAGAAGAGTTATTTATTTATCAATGGCATATTGAACGAGATACTAAGAGATATGAAACACGATAATAGTCTTCTCAAAGCTGCCACATTACGATAAACATATAGTATTAATCACATAAATTCATTTTTTATGCTCAATCTTATTTTATTACAAGCTCAAGCTGCCGGTCAGCAACAAAACCCTTGGTCATTCTGGATTATGATGATCCTTATTTTCGTAGTATTCTATTTCTTTATGATTCGTCCTCAGACGAAGAAACAGAAAGAATTGCAGAAACAACGCGAGTCCATGAAGAAAGGTGACAAGGTAGTAACTGCAGGTGGTATCTATGGCGAGATTAAAGAGGTACAAGAGACCACTTTTATCATTACTATTGCTAAAGATGTTACTATCAAAGTGAGCAAAGACAGCGTATATGCTGATCCTGCAGATGCTCAACAGAATGCTGCAAACGAGGCAAAGAAATAATGAAACGCTTGCTCCGTCGTATCCGTCTGGCAGATGTACTAACTTTTCTGCTCTTTTTTGCCTTAGCAGCAGTCATATGGTATGGTCACGCCATGCAATCGGTACGCAATACGCACCTTCCGGTGCACATACATTATACAGGCAAACCTCACTCTATCGGCTTAGGTGGAGAGGGGTTGCCTGATACTGTTATTGTACAGATACGCGATGCGGGCAAGCGGCTAAATACCTATTTGGAAGAGCCCTTACATTTAACCATTGATCTGCGCACATATATACATGGTTCAAAAGGGACGATTCGTATTCCGTCAGATGCATTGCGGAGAAGTATCAGCGATATTCTGCAAGGAACAAGTAATCTTATCTCTACATCACCCGAAGAGATAGTATGTCCTTTCTTCACAGAAGAAACTAAGATTGTTCCTATCGCACTCAATTGCGAAATAGGTTTAGCACAGGAATACCAACTGGTGAGCTCACCTAAACTCAGTCAAACGGAGATTAAGCTCTACGGTCAGGAGAAGATTTTACAAGCCATTGACACAATACGCACTCAACACATGGTGCTAAATGATTTGAGTGATACAACGGATGTGCGTATGGATTTGGTTATTCCAAAGGGTGTACGCAGCGATATAGACCATATCCAAGTCTGCATCATGACAGAGCGGTATACTGAAAAGAAATTTACTATTCCTCTACAAGCACACAATATTCCTGAAGGATACAGGATACGCCTTTTCCCACAAGAAGTGGAAGTAAGTCTACGAGTAGGAATGAACCATTTTGAAGATGTACAAGCCAAAGATGTTCAAGCCATATGTACCTATTCCGCAGACAGAAAAGACAAATTGGTAGTAGAACTACAATATACTAATCCTTATATCACCGCCGCGTGGGCATACCCGGGCGTTGTGGAATTCTTATTAGAACAATGAAAAAGATTCAAATGGTTGACCTGCAATCGCAATATGCGCGTATCAAGCAGGAAATAGACAACGGCATACAAGAAGTAATTAACTCTGCTGCTTTCATCAAAGGAAAGAAAGTAGCTGATTTTCAGCACAACTTGGAGCAATACACTGGTGCCAAGCATGTTATCCCTGTAGGTAACGGCACAGATGCACTACAGATTGCCTTAATGGCCTTAGGATTGAAGCCAGGCGACGAAGTAATCACACCTACCTTCACTTTTATTGCCACCGCAGAAGTAGTGGCACTATTAGGCCTCACTCCCGTAGTAGTGGATGTGGATTGGGATACGATGAATATGGATATGGATGCGGTGCGCCGCGCTATTACTCCCAAGACGAAAGCAATCGTTCCTGTACACCTCTTTGGTCAATGTGTAGAGATGGAGGCACTCATGAACTTGGCAAAGGAGCACAACCTATATATCATAGAAGATGCTTGTCAAGCCATTGGCGCGCAATACACTTTCTCGAATGGAGAGACCAAACAAGCAGGTACCATGGGACATATAGGTTGCACCAGTTTCTTCCCATCCAAGAACTTAGGATGCTACGGAGACGGCGGAGCTATCTTCACCAATGATGACGAGTTAGCAGCACGCATGCAAGCGATTGCCAACCATGGAATGGTGGTTCGCTATTACCACGACATGATTGGTGTCAATAGCCGTTTGGATAGCATTCAAGCAGCCGTCTTAGACGCCAAACTGCCTCATTTAGACGAATATATAGCAGCCAGACAACAAGCCGCCGCATACTATGATAACGCTTTTGCAAACAACGAGAAAGTGCTTATTCCTTGCCGAGCAACCCACTCCACCCATGTATTCCATCAATATACACTGCGCGTAATAGGAGCAGATAGAGACCAACTGCGTGAAGGATTGGCAGAAAAAGGCATACCAGCAATGATCTATTATCCCGTTCCTCTACACCAGCAAAAGGCATACATTGACCCACGCTACAAAGATAGAGATTTTCCTATTGCTGAGCGATTGGCAGCATGTGTATTATCACTTCCTATGCACACTGAATTAGACAAAGAGCAATTAGAATACATCACATCATCCGTCATTGAATTATTAGGATAATATGCAGAAATTCGGTCTCAATCAAACACTCACACAGACAACCAAGTTGTCTCCTACACAAATCCAAGTCATCAGGATGTTGGAGTTGCCTTCTATTGAATTGAGCAAACGCATCAATGAAGAATTGCAAGAGAATCCTGCACTGGAGGAAGGACGTTTAGAGGAGAACGAAACGGACAATTACACAGACGAATATGGCGACTACACAGATGAGTATAGTAACGAATTTGATGGAGACAACTCGCCCAACCCACTACAAAACGAGGATTTCAACTACGAGCAATATGTATCCGATGACGAAACGCCATCCTATATGCTCAATCCCCATAATAGTCCTATAGACCAAGACCGAAGAGAAGTACCTATCATAGGAGGAAGTAGTCTGATTGAGGAATTAAAATCTCAAATCTACCTCACCAAGATGAATAAACCTCAGCGCCACATAGCCAAATGGGTATTGGGCAATATAGACGATGACGGCTATTTGCGGCGCACGGTAGAACAATTGGTAGATGATTTGATGTTTCAGGAGCAGATACAAATCACAGACGAAGAGATGGCTGCTATTGTCAATCAGATTAAGCAATTTGACCCTCCCGGCATTGCCTGTGCCGACCTTAGAGAGTGCTTGCTAACACAACTGCAGCGTAAACCTAAAACGGAAGCAGTTCAATTGGCATATACCATTCTTGACAAGTATTTTGAGGCATTTTCCAAACACCATTACGATAAGATTATTCAGCGTATAGGTTGCACGAATGAGGCATATCAATCTGCAGTACAGGAGATTATCCATTTAAACCAGAAGCCAGCCAATGCTTTCACCGGCTCCATATATGAGACACAGCAAGAAACTATCATTCCTGATTTTACGATAGAAGAAAGAGATGGTGAACTCTATGTTGTTCTCAATACAGGCGACATCCCCGAGTTGCATGTCAGCCGCGAGTATAGTGATATGCTCACGGAATATACTGCAATGCCTCAAAAACCTGAGATTAAGCAGGCGGCACAGTTTATCCGCGCCAAATTAGACTCAGCTCGGTGGTTTATAGAAGCAATACAGCAGCGCAACGAGACACTACTCAAGACCATGACAGCTATCCTGAAGTTCCAATATGATTTTTTCATCGATGGTGAAGAAACAAGTCTCAAACCAATGGTGCTACAGGACATAGCAGCTCGTACAGGCTACGATGTTTCTACTATCTCGCGTGTGAGCAATAGCAAATATGTTGAGACACGCTATGGGATTTACCCACTCAAATTTTTCTTCTCTGAATCCATCACTAATATAGATGGCGATGAGATATCCACTCGCGAAGTAAAGAAGATACTACAAGAGCTTATCAATGCAGAAGACAAACGAAATCCTCTTAACGACGAGCAGTTGGTGGATATGTTGCGCCAACATGGATACTCTATCGCACGCAGAACGGTTGCTAAATACCGAGATACGCTCAATATACCAGTAGCACGATTGAGAAAAATGCTATGAAACGAATAATAGAGTTTACAGCACAACTACTGAGCGGTATATTCTATCCGCTTTTGATGCCTACGATAGGGATGGCACTTTTTTGCTATTCTTATTCCACTCAAGTAATACCGCTATCAGTGGCATGGATGGTTGTGGCTATTGTGTGTACGCTGTTGCTCACTTGTATCCTCCCCCTAACAGCCATTCTTATTATGGTACGCAAAGGTGCAGTTAGTAATATTTATATTACTGACCATAAACAACGGACTATACCTTATCTCTATTCTGCAGTAGGGTTTGCCTTTTGGAGTTATCTGCTTATTTTTACATTAAAAGTTCCCCTTTGTATCAATGTGATTGCTATTGGCGCCACTATAGCTATCATAGCTGTCATGCTCATCAATCGCAGTTGGAAAATCAGTGCCCATCTGACCGGAGCGGGAGGTTTGTTAGGTGGATTATTCGGCTATTGTCTCTCCATTAATGGTATTCCCACTGGGGGAACTATCATTCTGTGGTTAGCATTGACACTCATGCTCATGTATGCTCGTCTATACTTGAAAGCGCACACACCTACACAAGTGGTGGCTGGGTGGCTATTAGGGTTATGTTGCACTCTCATTCCGAATATAATCATCTATTATGCAATCCTTTAAACTTCGTACATATATTTTCTGTTTCGCTCTATGCGTATGCAGCCAAATAAGTGCACAACTGAGCGAGAATGCACATATCTCGCTTATTACCTGCACCCCAGGAAATGAAGTATATACACGCTATGGACATACTGCCATTCGTGTATGCGACACTACCGCACAACTGGATATTATCTTCAACTATGGTATTTTTGACTTCAACACAGACTTCTTCTATTGGAAGTTTGTGCGCGGTGAAACATGGTACGAATTAGGGATTACCTCCACCCCACGATTTGACTACGAATACAAATACTATAAACGCCCTGTTTACGAACAAGAGTTGAACCTTACCTCAGACCAGAAACAAGCCTTATGGCAAGCCTTACTTGTCAATTACCAACCAGAAAATAGGAAATACCTCTACAACTTTGTTTTTGATAATTGTGCCACTCGACCGTACCAACTCATCAAAAATGCGTTAGGCGACTCCATTCATTCGGATTATATTGGATATAAAGGGCAGACTTACCGCACTTTTCTGCGCCATTACACAGGGGCGCATAGATGGATAAACGCGGGTATCAACCTCCTTTTTGGTCCTAAAGCAGACCAACCAATGACCGATGAACAGCGACTTTTCTTGCCTGAAGAACTCATGCACTATATGGCACAAGCCACCTTATCGGACGGCACACCATTAGTGGTGAATGATAATGGAAAAGATTTCATCATTCCTACCACACCTTGGTATGCCACATGGGAATTGGGTTTAGTGCTCTATTTCCTATGTATCCTCACCATTAGTATCTACGACCGTAAACGAAATAAATGGTCATGGGTAGTGGAACTATTGGT
>JAZNQB010000167.1:0-6996 GCA_045589995.1 Paludibacteraceae bacterium | reverse complement strand
GTGGGGATTAATAGAGAAGAAAAATAAGATTGCTCTTATTGTGTTTAATTACTCTGTTACACGAGTGAAGTTGTAGGTTGTTTGATAATACTCACTCACACCTTCTGGAACTATAGTTAATGACAATTCTGTTTCTGTTAAATTTACCACCTGACAAGTAATTGATTCGTCAGAAGATCCAGCAGGTGCGATTGTCAAAACATTATCATTTAATGTGTAAGTAAACTCGTCTGTCCATACATCACCATCATAATACTCAATGATTTTAACAGTATTCTCGTCAACAAACTGCCAGTACATTGGATTTTCGTCTGGAATAGACTCTTCTACTGTTTGTACCACTTGACCATTCTTAATCAACTGATACTTCTGGGTTTTTAATTGCCATTTTCCGATGATAGTAGGTTCATTCACACAAGAAGAGAACGCGCACATGATAGCTACTAACGCAGCAAATAAAAAACTCTTTTTCATAATGATATATGTTTTAAAATTTCGGTGCAAAGGTACGGCTTTTTCTTAAAACACGCAAATTTTTGACTTGGGAAAAAACTTGGGATTTTGATTTTCACTCACTTTAACTCCGCGCCCTGTAGAGTGTAAGTCTTATCATTGCGGATGATGAGTATTTGAGCATCACGAAGGATTTTAGTTGCGGAAGGCAAATCAGAAGAAATATTCTCAACAGCCCAAGGTTCCCAATTTTGCAATTCCTCACAATTCCCTTGCTTGTACTCATAGATTGGCTCTCCGTTAAAAGAGCAACAAGACGCATATGACCAGCCCAATAGCGATGGCACCGATGGACTAACTATAGGTGCAATCAAACCTCTATCACTTCCTACATATTCAATGTCTGGACCAATGCGCCCTTCGGAAAAAAATATAGCCTTTGCATTCCGACCATCCAAGAGTGTTACTGTGTCAATATGAGTTACATATATTTGACAAGGACCTGGCAACCACTCGCCACCAAAGGCAGTATAGTCGTACTCTATTGTATCTCCTACTTCCACACCAAAATCATACAATAACATATCGGTGTCATTGTAGCGGAAATAGATTTTTTTCTCGTCTTCTCTTAACATAGCAAAGAGTTGGTCTTTTGCATCTATTAATTTATGATATACCTTTCCTTCTATAAGTGTATCTTCTTCTATAGTATAAATACCTCCATAACTTTTTATGATTTCTCCTGTCATAGGATTCCGCTCTATCGTTCTATCGACCCATTTTGTACCTTCTGGAAAATAGATATTCTCGTTGGCTACCATAGGAGAAGTGACTAATAATACGCATAATAGCATAAATAAAACTTTTGTTTTCATAATACTTTATATGTTTTAAAATTTCGGTGCAAAGGTACTGCTTTTTTATGGACTATGCAAAAAATATAATGGGCAATTGATTTTGACTAATGCGCTGATTTATTGATGATTAACTGTTTTGCAAAATGGGCAAATTCAATCTTGCTGCTCATGAACTGCTATAAGAAGGAGAAAATGATGTAGATTTTTTGAAGTTGTACCAAGTTTCTTAGCTACACGCAGTTTTAATTTCCCCACACCACTTGGGGCATAATATAGCATATCTGCAATCTCATCATATCCTAAATTTAACATTGTTAAGACACATAATCGTATCTCTCGCTCCGATAATTTATAAGTCTTTTGGAGTTTTAGTGCCAACATGCCAAATTGCTGATTTATGATAATACACATCTTTTTATAATTACCCCAGCACAAATCTTCTTTTAAGTTTGCTGACTGAGACAACAAGGCTATATTATTTTCTATCTGCGCACTTATTTGGGCGATTGTATTGTTACTCCTATTTTCCAATTCTTCTATTTGCTGTGATAGTAGTTCGCGTTTGCGGTGTTTCTTGCGCACATAGAAAAACAGCCCAAAACTAATTAGCACAAGCGTTCCAATCGTTGAATATAACCATCGCAAATCAGGTCTGCGGGTTAAATCATATCTTAAAATCTCACATGCTTGTGCGTGTTGCGCATGCCTTTTATCAATCATAATTCCAATATCTGCTCTATCTGAGGTTTGCGTAAGGATATCCTCGGATGTGAGAGTAGAATCATAATGAGATGTTATGTACAACATGTTGTATTTGTCTTTTATAGAAGCATGTGGCATATCTAAAACATACTTTGCAAAATATAGCGAGGAATCCAGAATGCCTAATTTATCAAAAGATTGAGCCTTAATCACATACCCTATAGGTTGATCATACCCATTATGCAACATGGAATCAACAATTAAAATAGCAGAATCGTATTGACAACTATTCAAATACATTTCCGCCTTTGTTTCCCATGTTTTTAGAATAACATTCTTGTCATTGCAGTTTCGCGTAATTGAGTCCAACAAAGCCAATGTTTCCTCTTTCTTTCCTTGCTCTGCTAACTCAAATGCCATTTCGTTAAGGCCGTAATAATAACTGATAGTATCACCATTTTGCAATAAACAATCAGCGCATTTGGCAAACATATCATAGGATAATTGGTACTCACCGGCTAAATGGCACATAGAGCCCATATTACTATATACGCGCCCGAGAATATGGTAATCGCGTGTGCGCGAGTGAGTGGCATCGATAAAGACTTTCATCGCTTCCACATGGTTGTCCTTTGCGCGTAGCATTCGTCCATAATGATAGCAAGCATGGGCGTAAGAGGAGTTTAACCCCAACCATCCCCTGAAAGGAAGGGGGATTTTCTTTAATGTCTCGTATGCTTGCGCTAACGAGAGGCTGTCGTCATACTCATTCTGCGCATATAGATGTGCCTCACGCAGACTATCTGCATGAGCAACAACCTCCTGCGCCTCGCGCACCGCGCGAGGAGTACAACTGCTGAGTAATACAGCACACACAATAAATAGCAATAGGGGATATAACTGTTTCATCTAATACTAATCACGAATATTTTTACGAAATTCTCATCTTGCCTTTTTCTTCAAATACACATAAAAAGTAGTGCCCTTATCCGAAGACTCAAAAGTGATACGACCACCCGTTCCCTCCACAATACGCTTGGAGATAGCCAAACCCAAACCATTACCATTTGATTTGGTAGTAAAATTCGGACGGAAAATAGAAGACTGTATCGCCGCTGGAATACCAGGACCATTATCTGAAATAGAAATCTCAATTTCTTTAGACGAATATGTACTATTAAGCCTCACAATAATATCCGGACTTATAAGGGATTGTTTCGTTCCCTCGGCGGCAGAAGTCTGGCTATTAGAAAGCGCTTGGATAGCATTGCGTATTATATTGACAAAAACTTGACTAATCTGCTCCTCATCCGCCATGGCGAAAACACCATTATCAGGTCCCACATAACGAATAGGTATTTGCTCATCATTAGTAGCATACAATGTAATCACATCCGATAGTTTACGAGCTACATCCACTTGAGAAGAGATGACTTCTGGTTGCTTGGCAAAAATAGAGAAAGAGTGCGCTATATGCGCCAAGTTATCCATTTCCGCGATGAGCATTGGCGTTGCTTTTTGAAAATATGCCTCAAACTGCTCCGTGCCATGTAAGCGTTGTAATTTCTGCACCGTTAGTTTCATCGGTGTAAGCGGATTATTGATTTCGTGCGCAATCTGCCGCGCCATCGTCTGCCATGCGCCTTCGCGCTCTGCCTTGGCAAGTTGTTCCGCCGACTCCTCTACTCTATCCACCAGCATGTTATATCGCTCCACGAGCGCTCCCAACTCATCCGCATAAGGATAATCAATGTGGTTATGTTCACTTCCTATCTCAAAATGACGCATCTTATCCGTCAACGCAGAAATAGGTACGGTCATACTCCACGCAGCCCAATAAGAGAATAATAATGCCAAAACCAATATACCAATATACGGCGGTAGCAAACGAGCCAGTAAATCATCCACCTCCTCATTAAGCGCATATTCTGAAATAAAATAGGGCGTAGCGATATATCCTATCGGCACAAATGCGCCATTATAAAAAGGTACATAAGAAACAAGATAAGGATAATCAGCCAAATACTCATAGTAAACAGCTGTATTCGTTTGCGAGAAGATAGCACTCGGGGCCATACGCCGCGATAATACGCCACTATTAAAAAGGGCGGGCGAAGACGATGCAATCAATTCTCCGGACATCGAATATACATGAATGTCTTGATCTATATCGTATCCCAAATCATGCAAGTCTATTCCCAAGCCATTCGCATGATTAGGTGTCAATGCTACATCCCAATAATAAAGCGACCGAAGATAAGACTGAATATACTCTGAACGAGTAAGCAACTCATTCTTCTGACGCTCCTCGTAATTCGTGCGCACATAGCGGATAGACATCACAAATAGATAGATAAATACAGCCAATACGCACACTATGATGACATACATTATTCGTGTAGATAGGCGCATGTTACGAATGCCCCTCATGCGTATTAGACCTACTATGCATATCAAAAATAACACAGCAAAAAAGACAATACACAATATGAAATATAGACGCACACGCAAGCTATGAGAATACCACCAAGGGGTATCCGATGTATCTTCTGAATCCAACAATGTGCGGAACGAAAAAGATTGAGAAGCCAATGCGTAACCTTTGGTATAGTCCTTACGCACAGCGTGGGGAGTCAACGAAAACAAATAATCCCCTGCAGGAGAACAAATTGGTGTATAATCTTTATGCCTATGACGAGTCACGCCGCGATCGCTTTTCACATCGAAGGGCTGCACAAAACTATTCTTTAGCAATCTGGTCTCTAAAGGATAAGCATAGCGTATAGGAATGACTGTCAATATGTTATAGTCATCTGCCTTTGTCCAACGAGCTATTGTATGCGCATTGTGAAACATCAAATAATTCCATTCATCATATGCATGCAAATACACCTCATTGGAGGACAACCAGTTATTAGACCAATAGACCATTTGGTGAGCATCGAAAACATAAAAAAGCAGATTCCGATCCACCTCCGCCATCATACGAATAGAATCCATCGGCGCATGACGTTCCAGCAATAAGACCAAATCGGCCGTCTGTCGCTCAGCATAATGTATGCGATTATGCAATTGGCGCTGCAGACGAGCACTATCTGCTCGGAAAGAATGACAGCCAACAAAGGCACTCATTACAGCTATCAATAGTATAAAACGAATAAATTTACGCATATTTTTTCGTTTTTGTTTGCAAAATTACAACAAATTCCGTACCTTTGCAAATATTTTTGAAAAAATATTACATATTATGCATTTTTTTACTGCTTTTGTGCTTGGATTGCTCACTATTTTGGACCCTTGCACCCTGATGACAAGTATCACAGCTATCGGCTTTATAGACAAAGAAATTAACAATCGTCGTAAAGTGCTCACTAATGGATTGATGTTCGTACTTGGCAAATTAGCAACATACATTCTGCTCAGCATCCCTTTCATGATGGGAGCACAGACAGAAAAGATACAACATATCCTTGGTCATTGGGGAGAACCCATTTTGGCTGGCTTCATGCTTATCTGCGGCATAGTCCTCCTCATCAGCGGGCATCACCACGAGCATGACCACGGTATAAGCAAATGGCTTAAAGAAACAGATAGCAAAGAAAGTTGGCTATGGTCATTTATTCTGGGTATTTTCTTTGCCATTGCTTTTTGCCCGCACAGACTCATCTATTTTCTAACTATGATTGACATTACATTGACACTTCCTAACACATGGAACTGGCTTATGCCGTTTATCTTTGGTTTGGGAACTGGTCTTCCTATTATGCTAATTGCATGGCTCGTTAGCTATAGTGCTGTCAGCATAGGTAAACTAACCAATAAACTACAGATTTTTGAGAAATGGTTCCGCCACATATGCGCTGTATTGTTTATCATTTTAGGCGTTTATCTCGCTATTCATTGCTATATAGAACAAACAGATCATCATTCATGCTGCGACCATAATCATCATGTCGAATCCATTCTTTAAATTCAAACAATTCATCGTCTATCACGATAAATGCGCGATGAAAGTGGGTACCGACGGCGTGCTTTTAGGGTGTTGGACGCCGTTGCCAGATTATTGCAACCATATTCTTGATATAGGCACAGGAAGCGGGTTATTATCACTCATGCTTGCGCAACGCTGTCCAAACGCGCTAATAGATGCTATTGATATTGAACCTACGGCTATACAACAAGCGAAAGACAATTTCACCCTCTCGCCATGGAAGAACAGAATACGCACTTTCAACAAAGCGCTACAAGATTGGAAAAAAAGCGACGGTTATGATCTGATTATAAGCAATCCGCCATACTTCCAAAATAGTCTAAAGAATCCCAACAAAGAGCGTGAGATGGCTCGGCACACCGACACACTACCTTTCGAAGAACTTTTCTCACATAGCGCAAACCTATTGAAAGAGGAGGGATTATTGAGCATCATTTTGCCGGCAGAAGCAGAAGAAACGGTGCGACATTTGGCACACCATAACGGACTGAAACTTACACGCGTAACGCGCGTATATAGTAAGGAGAACAAACCGGCTCGCAGGGTACTGCTATGCTGGACGAAAAAGCAAGAACCACTTCCATACACAGAGAATCAGTTCGTTTTAGAAGCTTCACAAGGCGGGCGTAGCCTACAATATCAAGAACTAACAAAGGACTTCTACCTATAAGGCGGAAGTCCTTTATTCTTCGATCGACAGGCGCTAAGGTCTGCTATAAATCCTTATTTTGCTACATTTACTGCGCGCACCTCGCGGATAACAGTCACCTTGATTTGTCCTGGATAAGTCATTTCATCCTGAATACGCTTAGCCAAATCAAACGAGAGCAATTCTGTATCCTTGTCAGAAATTTTGTCTGCTCCTACTATAACACGCAACTCGCGACCTGCTTGAAGGGCATATGTCTTCACCACACCTTGGAAGGACATAGCCATATTCTCCAAGTCATTCAATCGCTTCACATAGGACTCAACGATTTCGCGTCTTGCACC
>JAZNQB010000166.1:0-5859 GCA_045589995.1 Paludibacteraceae bacterium | reverse complement strand
AGATAGCAGCATGTTGTTCTAAATTTTCAGTATGAACTACTGCAACATGATCATCTGCTCCATATTCATAGTTTCGATATTTGGCTGAGCCAAACATATCGATGGTTGTGGTGTTTTTTGAAAATACCGTTACATTATTGCCAATGAATGCAGACACACCTGTTTCTGTCTCTCCTGCTGTTACAAATGGTAGTGAACCGGGAATACGATCTTCACTTTTGAGACGCTTTCCCCGTGTGGAATCTCCGAATAGTTTTTTTACATTAAACTCCTTCCAGTTTAGATTGCGGAAGTTGCTTAGAGCGGCTTTTTCTGTGGCGGTTAGTTCGTAGTTGTTCAAGCCGGTCGCCACGAGATAAGCCTCGAGTTCGCGCAAGCGCGCCCTCTCGAGTTCGCGCACAAATTCTTCTATATATGGAAAATCTATATGGTTATCTTTAGTTTTGGGGAGAAAAATAGTTTTATCTTTAATTTTCTCCCAAGAACACATGTTTTCATAACCAAATAGCGATCTTAAATAAATCATAGAACTTGCTATAAATATTCCTTGCCTCTGAGAAATTTTAAAGTTTGGGGTTAAGGAGAAAACTCTTGCATGTGTAACTAATTTATAAGGAAACTGCCTATAAAAAGCAGCTCCAAACATATCAACGGTGATCGTGTTGGAATTAAATATCTTAGCTTTAATATCTGTTTTTCCTAAGATACCATTATTAGTAAGTCCAGCCGTAATAACCCATTCTCCCTTATCATTGATATGATTTTTCTGTATATCAAAATCACCATTTGAACTATGAAATAGGTCACAAAGCTTGTACTCGCCCCACTTGACATTGCGTAGTAAAATGTCAAGTGGGGCTAAATTTTTCCCAAGCAATCCTCCTCATCGTGCTTATTTTTGAGGAGATTAGAAACTTCCCATGCAAGATAATCTGCAACGGTGCGTTTTAAGTCATCCAATGTAGGACGCGTGTCAACAGGTGCGGATTGGTTCCAATCTGCACCGCTTTTAGGATTGATATGTCCTTCATAGAAATCTTTTTCTTCAAGATAATTGAGAGCAGATTTGCCGATACGCACTAAATCTACTACTTCTTGGTAGCGTTGGCGTGCATGGTCAGTATCGCGCAAATTTATAGCAGCTTTTTTGCGGTTGGTGCGTGTGTAACCATCATTGCTAAAATCAATGAAGCGCACTATATCATCTGCTTTATGTGCTTCTCCTATGCGGAAGACATAGATATTGGTCTGTACAGAACTTTTGCCAATAAATAAATCTATCGGCATTTTGATACTTGCTAAGAGGGTAGAATGTTGGAGAATACGTTTATTATATTCAACAGCTTTTCCGCTACCTGCTGAGTTTTGGATGATGATGGCCGCGTATCCGTGGCTCATCATAGAAAGAGCACGCTCTACGAAAACCATTCCATTGCCTGGAGCGGAATATGGTGGATTAAGAACAAACGCATCGGCAGGGAAAGTTTTGGATGTGTCTCCAAATCCATAGTGCCCGTCAAAATCTTGGAGAGAGTCGCGGTTGAGAATGTTAGAAGAACCATCGCCCATGAGTATCATGTTGAGGATGGCGAGCATATAAATATTCTCCAAAATCTCCAAACCGAGTAACTGACTTGCCTTGATTTCTGCTTCTTTAATAAGAAGTTGTTCCGGAGAATTGATGTTTGCTTTTGCATCCAATAGCATTTCATTCATTGCAGCCACCAGCAGACCTGCGCTACCTGTAGCAAAGTCCCAGACATAACTATTACGGTTTACACGGGCAAGACGAACTAAGAGCGTAGCAACGTAAGAAGGCGTAAGAACTACATCGTTGAGCTTGTCTTGCGTGAAGCCTAGCCAATTGTACATTTCATTGAATAAACGCCCAGTGAAATCAGTAGAGAGACCTATCTTGTAATAGATACCGAGGTCATCTACCACTTTGCAGAATACACGTTTGAGTTGGCTTTCGCCTTTCGTGGGACGGTTGATATTGTCCGTAGTCAAAGTATTTTGCAGAGTTCTGACAATTAATTCTTGTTTGTCTTTTGGAATCTTCTTCTCTGCAAGGAATGCTTCGATTTTACGAACGATAATATCACCGTCTCTGTTGCCTTGCTCTTCACTTGATTTAAGATCGCTTTTCTCTAACGGCGTTACCTTGTTCGGAACACCGAGGGTGGCGATTATTGTAGCAGCGACAAGGTACACTCGTCCACTCTCGGAGATACCTTTCTCGTTTTGATAAATATCATTATTTAGCTTAACAAGGCTAATATTGATCTCTTGTTCGCGGCGTTGCTTGAGTTTTTCCAGAGCCTCCGGATCAAGCGTTAGATTACGGACTTGCTCAACGAAGGATTCGAAATATTGGGGAGCAAGGAAAGATAAATCAGTAAATTCGCCTATTTGCTGACCTGCACCGTAGTTGTTCTTCCCGACATAGTATACGCCCAATTCGTGATGCAACTTGTTCGTGGCATAATCTTTATACCCAGTGATGCCAATAGCTATAACGTGTTCGTATGAGGTGTAGTGTAGGAGGGCATTGGCGTAGTGAATGGCACCATTGACAGCATATTGGCTGATATTCTTGTATTCGGGCTGTCCTTTCGCATTGCGGTTGGCAACTTGTCCCTCGGAATCTAGTTTAACCAATCTATCCTTATAGCCCTTATACTCGATGAGCACAGGCCACCAATTGCCTTTGCTGTCTTTCAAGAGAAGATTACAGTCTGGACGATTTCCACCAGAACCACCTTGCTTGGATTCGTATTCGAGCAAAGCATTTTTAATTTCATCATTTGGAGCGTCCTGCTCAATATGATATTCAAGTTTATACTGTTTGAGCCAGCCGTGGGCAAGGTCAGCGATTTGTGGTTCTACGGATTGTTGTGCCATATTTGTATTCTATTTAGGCGTTAATGTTTTCTATATACTTCATCTAAAGTCTTTCCTTCGGCATCTTTCCATCTGGTCCAGCCGTTGGAACTGCCACCTACAACCATTGCTGCAGCTGCCGAAGGAGATGGGAATGTATAATCAGCTTTGAGAATAATCTTACCTTTTAATAGTGAGCAATATGTTTTGACAAAAGATTTTCTTTTCTCCTGAGAATTAGGTTTGAGCGAATTACATTCGCCTACACGCAGTTCGCTTCCGGCTAACACAACGAACTCTTCACTCTCGCACAGATAACCGACGGCATCGCTTCCGGCTCGCTTGCAATAGAACAGATGCTTCTCATTAGCGGCTTCCGCTTTCATTTGTTTGGGACAGAAGATGTCGCAACCAATAAACTGCGCAAGCGTTTCTACATAGCGGAAGAATTTGTCTGTTTTGCCTTTCAACATCACATTCATGTGCGGTTGTTTAGGGCTTTGCGTGTTCTCCGAGAGGTCAAAACGCTGGAGTTCCAACGCTTTGTTGTACGCCAAATACTCCAAGTATTGAACTTCTGTTTTGCTGAGTGTGTCTTCATTGCTACCTAAAAACACAAGCACTTCGTCCCAGAAATCTTTCTTGATCAAGTGCTGTGCAATGCGTTTTACGAAATCGTCCGTCTCGCCGATATAAGCCTTGCGCATCTCTCTATTTAGAAGGACATACAAGGCAGGTTTCTGTAGATCTCCGTTGAAATCATGCATGAAAGCTGAGTCGTTGCGCTTGATATTGTATAACTTGCACATACAATCATCCATGCTCACGATGCGCGAGCCGTTTAAATCATCGTTGTGTAGATAGGTATAAATGGTTGTTGCCATATCTTAATTGTTTGTCGTTATCTGTTGCAGTTGTTTGCTGCACGCAGCAGCGTGCAAAGATAATTAAAAAAAATGACATATGCAAGTTTTAAGGCTGGAATGTGTAAAATTTCTGTTTTTTTTGCACACGGATTGTGGTCGGATACAGAAGAACGAACGGCATTTTTGTGCGTTTTGGAGACGAAAAAATGTCATTTTTGTGTGTCGGTCATCTCTCGGTCATCGGTCGGTGGTGAGTCGGTCAAAAGGGTAGTGTGTGGTGGCGGAATAGGAGACAGTTGGCGGCGGAATAGGAGATAGGTGGTGGAGGGTATAGCAAAAGTATAAATAATGTATTACACATTGAGGACATATTCTCGTAGCCAAGTGTCGATGTCTGTTACTTGTTCGGTTGGGGTTCTGGAAGCATTGATATGTTTTCGTACGATTTGTCTGCGGTGGTAGATAGTGTGTTTCTGCACATTGAGTACGATGCTCATGTCGTTATCTGATGCGCCGATGATACTTAGTATGGCGAACTGCATATCGGATTCCGTAAGTGCGTTGTATTCGGACTGCAAACGACTGATAGCGCCATTCAGCGCTTTGTCGATAGAAGTGATAAGTTCGTTAATGCTATCTTTATTCATTACCAACTTTTCGTCTCGATATGTTTGCAGCCATTTAGGAAATTCCACTTCGTTTCCTCTCATTCGTTGGAGTTCCATCTCGCGTGTTAAGTTGACTTTTTGTTGCAAGCGCTCCAAGGCTAATTGTAGTTGCTGAATATATTTATTTCGCAGTGCTTGCATTTGAATGGTGTGCTCTTTTCGTTTGGCTTTGTAGTATAACCACCACACAATGAGTAGCATTATGGTGAGTGTCAGGGTGAGGATCAGTATAGCAGAAATGCGTTTGTGCCACTGTTTCTCTCTTTGCAGTTGTTCTAATTTACGCTGTTCCCGTTCCACATCGTATTGTCTGGCTATGCTGAATGTTCGTGTGCTGGCGTCTCGTTGCAGTTGATGGATGGTTTGTTCGTAGAGAGAGAGTAGGATGGTGTATGCCTCTTGGTTTTTATCTTGTGCGGAAAGAATACGGCTATTCCAATAGGCGTGATTTTGCTCAAACCAATAGGCATATGTGGAGTCGGTGGGGGTTAGTTTTTCTGAGTAGTAAGCGGCGGAATCGATGTTTTGTTTATTCAGATAAATCTCTATTATCTCTGCGTATCGCGTTGAAATACCGTATTTATCTGCGAGCGTGAGGCACGCGCGTAATCGTTGGTCAATGCTGTCCGTTTCGCAGTATTGGTATTTATAGGCTGCTATTTCGGTGGAGAGGAGAGGGTTGTTTGTCTGTTGCACATATCGTTCTGCTTGTGCGAACCATAGTTTCGTAGAATCCTTATTGCCGAGTAAGAGTGCGTTTGTGCGAGCCAAGTCGCGGTAGGCACAGGCAAGAAAGACAGTATGTGTATGTTGCTCTAATAGCGGTATGGCTTTGTGGTAGTATTCATGTGCTATTTCGTATAGCATCTCGCTCTCGTAGGTATTGCCTAAACAAAACCATGTGATGCCTAATATGTGATTTGCTAATACCTTTTCTTGGTCACTTATGTTTTTATTCTCCAAGAATGTTTCTAATGTTTCTTCTGCCTGTTTGAGATAAAATATTGAGGACTGGTAGTCGCTTGTATGATTAAACGAGGTGCCTAACATATAGTATGCTTCTCCGAGTGCTAATAAATCATCGGCGTCTATAAGGTGAGGTAATAGATTTAGTATGGTGTCTTTGTAGTATGGAGTGTGCTGCGTGCGTGAGAGTGCTAATTGGTATTCCAATTGGTATATGACTTGCTCATGGTGCGTTAGCGTCTGTGGGTCTATTTGCTGTAAAATATGCCATGCGCTATCGGGATTTTCCCAAACGATTAAGCGTTCGTTATGCAGCGCAAAAGAGCCATTTTTAGTCTTTGTGCAGCCTGTTGATAGTGTAAAAATACACATAAAAATGACTCCTAAACAAGCTCGTACAACTTTATTTTTCATACAAAATCATAATTTGCTGATTATCAATATGGTTTGTTTTAGTAAAAAATGTGCTCGTACAA